>NZ_JANFYZ010000011.1 GCF_024460775.1 Desulfovibrio desulfuricans
CACCGGCTCGTACATTTCGGGCCGCCTCTGCCCCGGCGGCCCTGTGACGCGGGCTATCGCCCTTGCGGCTTACTCTTATTCACGAAATGCCCTCGCTTTCGGGTCGGCAAAGCCGACACCGGCTCGTACATTTCGGGCCGCCTCTGCCCCGGCGGCCCTGTGACGCGGGCTGTCGCCCTTGCGTCACAGCCCTCCTTCTGTTACAGAAAGACCTTGTTTTGCAGTGGCCGCGCGGCGTTGGTAATAAATCCCAACCGCGCAGGTATGCGCGCCAGCCGCCCCAGGCGGCAGTGTCGGCGCATGTCCGTTCTGTCCTTTCCGAGGGGGAAATTGAACATGAAGAAGCTTATCGTCTGCGCCCTGCTGGCCGCCGTGCTGGCCGCCGTGCCCGCATTTGCCAAAAAGGCCTATGTGAACGGCATTGACCCCGACTATCCGCCCTTTGCCTACATGGATGAAAAAACTGGCAAGCCCGCTGGTTTTGACGTGGATTCCATGAACTGGATAGCCAAGACCATGGGATTTGAAGTGGTTCACAAGCCCATGGCATGGGACGGCATCATCCCCGCCCTGCTCGCCAAGCAGATCGACATGGTTGACTCCGGCATGAGCATCACCCCTGAGCGCGCCAAGGTTGTGCAGTTCTCCAACCCCTACTGGACGGTTTCGCGCGTGTTTGTTGTGCCCGCCGATTCCAAGCTGACTCCTGCCGATATTCTGAGCAAAAAAATCCAGCTCGGCGTGCAGCGCGGCACCTCTGAAGCCAACGACATCAAAAAAGAGCAGGAAGAAAAGAAATATCCTTTTGAACTGCGCTTTTACGAATCTTCCCCCCTTGCGGTTGAAGACCTCCTCAATGGTCGCATCCAGGCTGCCCTGATGGACGAACTGCCCGCCAACAACGCCATTGAAAATGGCCGCGCCGTCAAGAAGGCCGGCACCCACGGCGAACCCGACAATTTCGGCGTTGCCATGCGCAAAGACGACAAGGAACTGCAGAAGCTGGTGAACGAAGGCTATAAGAAGCTTATGGCCGACCCCTACTGGAAAGAACTGCAGCAGAAATACCTGAGCAAATAACGGACGCGCAAGCGCCCACACGTCAAGCGCGAACCGCCTGCAACCCGGACGGTTCGCGCTTGTGCGAAAAAGGCACCCTCCATACATGAATTCACTGCTTGTGGTATACAACGCCCTGCCCTCCATTCTGTCCGGCAGTCTGGTTACGGTGGGCAACGTCACCCTGTCGCTGACAATGGGTCTGCTGCTTGGCGTGCCCATGGCCGTGGCCCAGGTTTATGGCGGCCCCTGGCTTCGGCGGCTGGTAGCGTTGTATGTTTGGTTTTTCAGAGGTGTGCCCATTTTGGTGCTGCTGTTCCTCTGCTACGGCCTGTTCATCAGCATCGGTATTTCCATTGATCCCTTTTTCATCTGCTGTATCGTTCTTGGCAGCACCAGCACGGCCTACCAGTCGCAGATTTTCAGGGGCGCTATCGAAAGCTTGCCCCACGGGCAGCTCAATGCCGCGCGCGCCCTTGGCATGCGCGAAAGCACAGGCATCTGCTCCATTATCTTGCCTCAGGCCATGCGGCTCTCCATCCCTGGCTGGGCCAACGAATTTTCTATTCTTCTCAAAGATTCGGCCATCTGCTTTGTGCTCGGTACGCAAGACATCATGGCCCGCACCTCGTTTGTTGCAGCCAGAACGCACGAGCATCTGGCCCTCTACGCCACAGCGGGCGTGTTGTATTTTGTGCTGACGCTGGTGGTGCTGAAACTGTTGCGTCTTCTGGAACAAAAAATCCATGTACCCGGCTATTCCTCAGGGATCGGCATGGAAGGCATGGGTATGGGATAAGCATGAGCGTGGATCAACAAGCGGTATTGCAGGTCAAAGGCATTTCCAAGATGTTGGGCGGCAAGCCCATTCTGGATAATTGCAGTCTCACGGTGAACCGGGGCGAACTCAAGGTGCTCATCGGGCCTTCCGGCGCGGGCAAAAGCACGTTTCTTCAAAGTATCAACTGCCTTATCCCCCCGGATTCCGGCGAGATTTATCTTGAAGGCCAGTTGCTCAACCGCGCGGACAAGGCCGCACTGTGCGCCTTTCGCGCCCAGGTTGGCATGATCTTTCAGGATTTTAACCTGTTTGATCATCTTACAGCCGAAGAAAACGTGGCCATAGCCCTGCGCAAGGTGCGCGGCATGTCTGCTGCCGATGCGCGCGCCCGCGCACAGGAGGAGCTGGCCCGCGTTGGCCTTGCCCGCCGCGCAAGCCTGTACCCGGCGCAACTCTCTGGCGGCCAGAAGCAGCGCGTGGCCATGGCCCGCGCCCTCGCCATGGATCCCAAGGTTATTCTGCTTGATGAGCCGACCTCGGCCCTTGACCCAGAACTTGTGGGCGAAGTGCTTGCCGTTATTCGCGATCTCGCCAGCGGCGGCATGACCATGGTCATGGCAACGCACCAGATGGATTTTGCCCGTGCCCTTGCCACCGAAATCATTTTCATGGAACACGGCAAACTCATTGAACAGGGCTCGCCCGCCGTACTGCTGGCCGAAGGGTCAAACACGCGTACCCGCGATTTTTGCCAGCGTCTGCTGGAGATGGGGGCCTAAGTGCTGGACGCGGCCTTTTTCAGCAACGAACTGCTACCAGCCCTGAACCGTGGGCTGCTGGTTTCGATTGCGCTCATTATTCCAGCCGGGAGCCTTGGCTTTGTGGGCGGCGTACTCCTGGGTTGCGCCCGCGCCTTTGGGCCGCGCTGGCTGCGCCGCCTCGGCAACGGTTATACCTCGCTGATACGCGGTGTACCCCTGGCCGTGCAACTGATGATGATCTATTACGCTCTGCCCAAGCTTGGCATTTTCTTTTCACCCTTTGGCGCGGCCCTGACCAGTTTTACACTCTGTACAGCCGCCTACCAGTCGGAATACGTGCGAGGAGCGCTGCTTTCCATCAGGCAGGGCCAGGTGCGAGCCGCACAGGCGCTTGGGTTCAGCCAGTGGCAGACGGTCTCGTGGATCATTATTCCTCAGGCGGCCAGACGCGCCCTGCCCGGCTGCGGCAATGAGATCATCTATCTTATCAAGTACAGTTCACTGGCCTATCTGGTCACGTGTCTTGAACTCATGGGCGAAGGCAAGGTTGTTGCCTCTGATACGTTTCGCTTTACCGAAGTCTTTATCGCGGTGGGGGCCTACTACCTGGCAATGGTCACCCTGGCAACGTTTCTGTTGCGTTGGCTTGAAGACAGATACCGCATCCCCGGCTTTGGAGCGCGCTAACGCCGCCTCTTTGACTTTTTCCATGTCACGAGAAAGGCCCGCTTGCGCGGGCCTTTTAACATTTCTTTGTATCGTTGGGCACTTCAGGGGCACCCTGGGCCGGGCATCAATCCTGCCCAAGCTCCTTTTTGAGCCAGGACTTCACTTCGGGCGTGGGTTCGCTTATGCCCCGCCATGAACCGTGAACCTTGCGGTAATCTTCCATCAGGCCCGAAGGCAGAGGAACGGTGATCAGATCGTCCGCCCTTTCAGAATTACGCCTCACAAGCCGTATAACTGGCGGCTCCTGCCAGCTGTCCACCACAAAGTAGTGGGACACATCTTCCTTGGAGCGAACCGGCGGGTATTCTGAATGCCAGTCGTTATTTCCCCATTCCAGATACATGGTTACTGCGTGTTCGGGGCTGAGGTTCCAGTCTATATTGTAAAGAGAAAAATCCTTCAGGGATGTCATGGCTTCCTCCTTGAGTGCTTAATTTATTAATAACAATTATCGATAAACTATGCAAGTGGCTGGCCCAGGTTTAGCTACTTCTTCCCCGATTGCTCCGCATCCTTCCTTTTCTGGGCGCGCTCAGCCTCAAGCCTGCGTTGCTGACGAACGCGCTCAAGCCGTGTTTGCTGCGCCTGCTCGCGCTGCTGCCGCGCTTCCTCAAGCAGCCGCTCACGTTTGCGGTCAAAAACAAGTGTCGTACGCAGGGCCGCAGTCCCCAAAGAAACCATTGTCACGATGAGAATCAGAATCTTCTGGATCGACCACGGTTCGGAGCCAAGAATATCCCGTAACCAGCCCAGACGCAGCGTATCGCCCCAAAAATAGACCACCGGCACGGCAACGAAGCACAGCAGCAGCCCCAAGGCTTCCAGCCACATAAACGTTTTGAGCAGGGTAAGGCCAAAAAGAGTTCCATCGCGTACCATTCGCAAAAATTGCAGACGCTTGCGCAGACTGCGCAACAATTCAGCAAGGTGGGGAGTTTCACCCTGAGCGCGCTTGAACGCCTCGGCCTCCTTGAAGTTGCACGAAAATGCCCGGTTGATGATGCCCGCGCTCTCGTTAAATTCCTGACTGAACTCCCGCAAAGCCGCAGGAAAGGGGAACCAGGAGGCTTCATCCCGGATTTCCTGCAAAATATCAAGATAATACTTGTACCGGTTGCGAAGGTCTTCAACTTCGCGGGCTATGCAGTCTTCCATTTCCCTTTCAAGGTTGGGGCGCTCAGCCACGACCTTAAGGTAGGCAAGGTAGTTGTTGATGTTGGCCAGGGTTTCCAGTTCACGCACCTTTTCACCCAGTTGCAACTGAACAGGGTGTTCCGGCGCAAACCAGGCATTTATGCGGGCGCTGATCTCGTTGACGCGAACCCGGTCGGCATCTGCACATTTTTTGGCCTCTGTCCACAGGTCATAAAGGGCTGAAAGAATCAGCAGGCGGCCGCGCTCAAGGGCCGGATCTATAAGAATCCTGTTGAAGTACGCGGGTTCCTCGCGGATGAGCGCTGTAAGCTGATCCAGCACAGGCTCGCAAAAACCCATTTTCACCTGACATACGATTTCGCGGTACTTGACCTCGCGCCACTGGGGCATGACGCGCCAAATTTGTGAATACTGTTCAATGGCCTGGGAAAACTGCCCCTGTTCTTCCGCCAGACGCGCAAGAAAAAATTCTGTCCAGGCCTGCAGGGCGGGCGATGGCGTAAGCACAGCAGCATTGCGGAAAGCCGTTTCCGCACGGGGATAATCGTTGCGCTCAATGTGCGCAAAAGCCTGCACCATGTGCAAACGCGGATCGCGCTGATGCCGCGAAATCGCCTGGCTTATCTTCTTTTCCATCTCCGACATTTCAGACGGAGATGTGGTTATGAGCTTGTCCAGCAGCTCCCAGGCGGGGCTGTCATCCTTGGCGGGCACGGCCTCGTTGGGCTCTGGCTCGCGCATGCGGTAAAGCCAGTGCCTCGGCACGTTGCGCAACTGGCAGGCAGAATTGATTTCAAGCACGGCGCGCAGCACCACAGCGGCATCGTCTTCGCCGCCAAGCACTGCCCCGTAGCCGCCTGCCCCTTTTTCCGTCAGCGTCATCTCGATGCTGCGGAACCCTTCATTGATAGCTTCAAGATCCAGCTGCCCGAGGTTTTCCCACACTTCCTGGCTGTTGGAGGCTGCCCCAAAACGCGTGGGGCATTCTGAAGAATCGTGGCTGTGAATACCGCAATAGACGCAACCCGTGCCAGAAGGGCTGGGCGATGTAAGGCGACTTGGCATCAGCAGCGTAATAGACCTGCCGCTGAGGCTGTTTTCGTCCAGCATCACGTTGCACCAGCTGTCCATAGCCATCTGCTCGCCGGTAAAGCGCAGATCGCGAACAGTAAACCCCTCACCCAGCAGATAGGCATTGCGATAGCTGAGGTAGGGAAAATCCGGCATGAGATTATCCCACTGCAAGCCTATCTTCTTGGGCAGATCAGCATTGAAATTCAGGTTGTTGCGGTCGGCAACCACGCTTACGCATGGCCAGTAGCCCGCAGCTTCGTTTTTTTCTTTGTCAAAGCTATGCAGATAGTCGCGCATGAAGGTGCGCAACATTTGCAGATTGTCTATGGCAATCATCATGAACGTATTGTCCACGATGGATTTGATCTTGTGCTTTTGCAGCAGGGCTTCAAGCCGCTTGAACATGGACGTCCAGCCGACCTGATAGGCCTTGTCGAGCGGGCTGCCCAAGGGGTGCAGCACGGCAAACCACGATTGAGTGGAGGCATAGGGCATGCGCACGTCAACCGTCATGGAGGCCCAGTCCACACCCGCCATGCCCTGCCGCCCGGAACGGCGCTCAAAGGCGATGCCGGGCAGTCCCTTTTTACCCTCGCGGCTCTTGGGATGTATCCAGATTTCAAGGGCATCGGTCACAACGATCTGCTGGGCCTGCAAGGCTCCGTCCAGCAGCAGGTTAACCTCGCGCTTGCGACCGAACTGCAACCGCCCCGGGAACAGTTCAATAGCAACGGGCAGTTCGTTAAAGTTGCCCCACACCATCAGCCGGGCCAGAGCCAGGAAAACGTCGTCAGTAAAGAAGAACCAGATTGACTGCTCCGCTTCTTCTCCCACCAGCATGCCGCCATAATTCAGCAGCGTCTGGCCTACGGCGGGGGCGAGCCTGTCGTGCCAGCTCACCCACACCACATGGCCCATGGTGCTCATGCGCACATCAATATTGCCCGGCAGGCGTGAGAGTAACTGCGATAAATGCGCCATGAATAAAGTCCTTTATACAAAGGCTGCCATGTTGTAGCCTGAAATGAACGGCGTTGATCTAGCCAATAAAACCAAGGCGGTTTTTATGGACATTAACAAAACTCTTCAGGAACTCAAAGCCCGCCCCGGCTTCGCCGACCACGTGGGTATGATGCTGGTGCACAACGGTGTTGTGCGTGCATGGTCGCGCGGGGATCATGCCCCGGTTACCGCAGTACGCGTTTCGCACGACACGGCTAAAATGGACGCCATCTGCCGCGAGATGGAAAAACAGCCGGGAATTTTTGCCATCGTTGCCCAAGCCGAGGAAGGCCTGCTCAAACCCGGTGACGACCTGCTCTTTCTTGTGGTGGCGGGCGACATACGCGAGCACGTTAAAGCCACTTTTGCAGAACTGCTTGACCGTATCAAGGCCGAGGCCGTCATCAAGCAGGAAATTCACGATGCCTGAACCTTATGCTTCTGTTTGCCTTATCGGCTGACTTGTAAAAAAGGCATGCCCACAGCATGCCTTTTTTCATAGCTGATCTATAGCAACAGACCGTATGACTGAAAAACGAATCCCCGGTTGCCGAGGCAGCCGGGGATTTTCACTGATCTTTCAGGCAAAGCAGCTCTGCGCTTTGCAACAAAGGCTACACAACGCCGTGTTCGCCGGGGCGCTCGTATTTAGCACCTTCCTGAGCGCGCTGGGTATAAAACTCAGAGTCACCCAGCGCCAAAAGAATGGCCGAAGAGACGTAAATAGATGAAGCAGTACCCACGAAAACGCCTATGAGCATGGTCAGGGCAAAATCATGGATCACGCCGCCGCCAAGCACAAAGAGGGAGAGTGTTGCCAGCAGCGTGGTGCCGCTTGTCAGGATTGTACGGGAGAGCGTCTGGTTGACGCTGCGATTGATGAGCGCAGACATTGTCAACTGAGGCGCAGCGCGCAGATTTTCGCGCAGGCGGTCATACACGATGATGGTATCGTTGAGCGAATAACCAACCAGAGTCAGCAAGGCCGCCATGACGTTGAGGTCAATTTCAACCCCCATAACGGACAATAGCCCAAGCGTGATGCTGACGTCGTGCAGCAGACCTACGATTGCCCCAAGCGCAAAGTTGAGCTTGAGGAAAAAGCAGACAACCAGCGTAATTGCAAGTGAAAGCAATACAAGCCAGCCCATGCCAAGCCCGGTGAGCCCGGCAAGGTACATTCCGCCCCAAAGAGCGCCAGCCATTATGGCCCCCGCCATCCAGCGCTGCTCAAAACGGCCAGAAATGTAGACTGCGATCAGCAATACTGAATAATACAGAGCTGCAAGAGCCTTGTTGGTCAAATCAGCGCCGACCTTCGGGCCGACAACTTCAAGTCTTTGTATTTCAGCCTTGTTGTCAGGAAAAGCGCTTGCCAGCGTATCTATCAGGGCAGTGCGCAACTGGCTGGCATTGGCATTTTCTGACTGGGAAAAACGCAGCAGATAATCCCTGTCGCCATCGCCAAACCTCTGGGTGCTGATGCCGGGCAAGGCTGGTACATCCAGACTTTTCTTGAGGGCCTCATCCTTGACAGGATGTTCAAACTGAATCTGGGCGATCACGCCGCCGGCAAAATCGATACCCATTTTAAGGCCCTGCCCCATGAACATGGAAGCGAGGCCGACCAGAATCAGGAGTACTGAAATGCCATACGCCCAATAGCGTTTGCCAATGAAATCCAGATTGGTGTCGTGCTTGATAAATGCGAAACCCATAATTGCCTCCCGGCGCGCTATATGCTGATGCCCTTGGAGCCGCAGTGCCGCGCCCACTCCTCAAAAATGGCCCGCGATACAAAGATGGCCGTAAACATGGAGGCGATGATGCCCAGAGAGAGCGTCACCGCAAACCCCCTGATGGGGCCGGTGCCGAACTGGTACAGAATCACGGTAGCGATGATTGTTGTCAGGTTCGAGTCGGTAATGGAAATGGCAGCGCGGTCAAAGCCCGCGCGCACTGCGGCAAGCGGCGTGAGGCCCAGCCTTATTTCCTCGCGTATGCGCTCGTAAATGAGCACGTTGGCGTCAACCGCCATACCGATGGTCAACACAATACCGGCAATGCCCGGAAGGGTCAGGGTAGCGCCAAAAGCAGCCATGCCCGCCATGACAATAAGCATGGTGAAGCAGAGCATAACGTCGGCAATAAGACCGCTCAGGCCATAATAGACCGCCATGAACACCACAACGCACACCGCGCCGACCATCGCCGCGCGAACACCGCTGTCGATGGATTCCTGACCCAGCGAGGGGCCGACCGTGCGTTCTTCAAGCACAGAAACAGGGGCGGGCAGCGAACCTGCGCGCAGCACAATGGCAAGATCTTGGGCTTCGGCAGTGGAGAAGCTGCCAGAAATACTGGCTCTGCCCCCACCGATGCGCTCGCGGATGGAAGGCGCGGAATACACCTTGCCGTCAAGCACAATGGCCATGCGGCGGCCCACATTTTCTCCGGTGACGCGCTCAAAGATGCGCGCGCCGCGGGCATTGAAATTCAGGGTAACATATGCCTGGTTCACGTTGTCAAAGGCGGGCCGGGCGTCCGACACGTCTTCGCCCGTGAGCATGGCGTCTTTTTCAACAGCGATGAGGGTTTCCTTCTGCTGTTGGCCGGGATTCTTCTCCAGCATGGGCAGCGCGATCACGCCGGGGGGCAGCACGGCCTTGCCGGGGTCAACATCCTCGCGCACCAGGTGGAACTCAAGGTGAGCAGTCTGCCCGATAACCTGCACAGCGCGGCGCGGGTCAGAAATACCCGGCAACTGCACCTGAATACGATTGTCGGACTGTTTGCGGATATCGGGTTCGGCCACGCCGAACTGGTCAATGCGGTTGCGGATGGTGCGCAGGGCCTGGTCAAGCGAAAGGTCTTCAATGCGCTTGACTTCCGCCGGGGTGAAGTGGGCTACGTAGCGCAACTGCCCTGCTTCTCCAGCCTGGGGTTCGCCCACGCTCAACTGCGGAAACTGGCGGGCCAGCAGATCACGAAACTTGGGTTCGTTTTCTGCGCGCGGCAGCACAAATTCAAGAGCGGTGCCACCCACCACGCGGGGGCGCAGCACAACAATCTTTTCATCTTCAGCCACGCGGCGCAAATCCTGCCCGGTCAGGGCCAGCGAATTGCTCACGGCCTTGGCAACGTCAACGCCAAGCGTCAGATGGATGCCGCCCTTGAGGTCAAGGCCGAGATTGATTTTGCTCGACGGCAGAACGCGCTCAAGAGCTGTTCCCAGATAGGGAACGCTGGGGAGCGCGTAAACAAGGGACAACACAAAAACCATGATGGCTATGGACAAGCGCCAGAGCAGACCCATCGTTCACCTTCCACACAACAGATTAAGCTTTGCCGCAACCACGCGGCTATCCCTTGAGGGACAGCCGCAGGGCTACCGACAAAGCCGGAAACTCCGAAGACCCGAAAATCCGGGCACGTCAAGAGGCAAAAGCCCTTGAGCCGATCCGGCAACCGCCAGTCCAGCTCATGGGCCATGCACTTTGCCCGCCTGGCAGAGGCAGACACAAGCCGCCAAGGCGACCTCTACTTTTCTTCCTTGGTGTCCTTGCCGCCCTTGGCAGGAATAACGCCGCCGATGGAGCCGCGCGAAACGCGCAGCTTGGCTTCGCCGCTCTCAAGAAGCACCTGTTCATCGTCGATCTCAAGAATACGGCCAAGCAGACCGCTTGAGGTCATAACGTGGTCGCCGCGCTTGAGTTCGGCCAGCATCTGCTTGTGGACCTTGGCCCGCTTCTGCTGGGGACGGATAAGCAGGAACCAGAAAATGACGAACATGACGATGAGGGGCAGAAACTGCATCAGCATTTCCTGTCCGCTGGCGGGAGCCGCCCCGGCCTGGGGAGTGCCCATGGCATAAGCTAAGGATTCAAACAAAACGCACCTCCATAGGGTGTGGGTATAGCATTAAAAAAGTACCGCCCGGCATCGGCAGGGGCAAAACGTTGCCCGCGCCCGATTTTCGGGCAATGCCAGCCAATTTCTATATACGCTGCGGCGCAATCATGCAAGCCTTTCCCGCCGCCACTTCGCTGGCAAAGGCCACGGCAATGGCGGCCACGCGCTCGCGGCTTTCCACGTGCGTTGTTGGCAAATGCCCCCCGTGCGGGCTTGTTACCCGCAAAAGATGCAGCCTCACATCAGCCGCGCCGCACTGTTCAAGCAGAAAACTGGAATTGAAAGGCGGGCATACGCCATCACTATATAGCTGCACGGCGCACAGCGGCACAGATATCCCGCCAAGAGCCGCCCGCACCCTTTTTTGCGCCAGCGCCAATTGCTGCAAGTGGCTGTACGAACACAGGGTTTCGTGCCCCTGCCAGGGGGCAACGGCTCTGCTCGCCGCAGACCTTGGCGGCACCCGCCGCACGGGCTGCAAGCGGCTCCACAGGGGCAGCAGGGGCATACGCCAGTCGGCAAGAAAAAGGGGATGCAAGCGCCACAAGAAAAGCGGCGTTGCCAGCAGGAGCAGACCCGCCGGGGCCGGAAGCCGCCCCTCGGCGGCCTCTGCGGCAATGTCCAGCGCCAGAAGCCCGCCCAGTGAATAACCAGCCAGCAGTGCGGGGCCGCCCGAGCACTGGTCAAGGTAGGCTGCGCGGGCGCAGTCAAGCCACTGCGAGTATGAACTTGTCAGATATTCCTCTTCCGAAGCGGCATGCCCCGGAAGCACCGGGCACACGGCAACATGGCCCGCAGCTTCAAGGGCCTCGGCCATTGGCCGAACCTCAAAGGGGCTCCCCGCGAGGCCGTGCAAGATCAGACAACACATGCTGTTCACGCCATTCCACCCGGTACGGCAAGAACTCTTGCCAAGCGCGAGCCAGGGCGCTACACCTGAAATCTCGCGTCATTAATGGAAATATCACGCCAACCTGTCTGTGGAGAAACGCATGCGCCACTGCGACACATTGCTCCATGCCGCCTGCATCGTCACTCAGGACGAGCAGCGCCGCGTTATAGAAAAGGCCTCTCTGGCCATCGACAAGGGTCTGGTTGCCGCAGTCGGCCCCACCGCCGAAATTATCCAGAACTGGCAGTCCGGCAACACCCTGCACCTCGAAAACATGCTCGTTCTGCCGGGCCTCGTCAACGCCCACACCCATGCGGCCATGACCTTTCTGCGCGGCCTTGCCGACGACATGCCGCTCATGGACTGGCTGAACCAGAGTATTTTTCCCGTGGAGCAAAAGCTGACGCCGGAGATGGTGCGCCTCGGCAGCCTGCTTGGCTATGCGGAAATGCTGCGCACGGGCACCACCGCCTGCGTGGACATGTATCTTTTTGAAGAGTCGGTCTTTGAAGCCGCCGACACGGCAGGCCTGCGCTGTCTGGGCGGCGAGGCTGTTTTTGCCTTTCCTTCTGCGGCTTTTCCGGGGCCGGAGGCTGCGCTTGACGCCACTCGCGCCCTGGCGGAAAAATATCGCAATCACGAACGCCTGCGCGTGGCCGTGAACCCGCACAGCGTCTACACCACCACGCCGGAGATTCTGACAGCCTGCCGCGACCTCGCGCAGGAGCTTGCCCTGCCCCTGCACATTCATCTGGCGGAAACCCCGTCAGAAACGCAGATATGCCTGTCTGCCCAAGGCAAAAGGCCAACGGAATACTGCCGCGGCCTCGGCCTGCTCGACGTGCCCTGCACCCTTGCCCATGTGGTCGATGTGACCTCGGCGGAGCTTGACCTGCTGGCCCGGCAAAAGGCCGTGGTGGCCCACAATCCATCGTCCAACATGAAGCTGGCCTCGGGCGCCGCCCCGGTGGCGGCCATGCTGGCGCGCGGCATGCATGTGGGCCTTGGCACGGATGGCGCGGCCAGCAACAACAGGCTGAACATGTTTTCAGAGATGGGCCGCGCCGCCCTGCTGCACAAGCTCACAGGGCTTGATCCCACACTGCTGCCTGCGGCGCAGGTGCTGGATATGGCAACCCTCGGCGGCGCAGCGGCCATGCACGATGAACGTCTTGGCTCGCTGGCCCCCGGCAAGGCAGCCGACTGCGTGGCCCTTGACCTCAGCGAACCGAACCTGCAACCCATGTATAATGAAGTGTCGCACCTTGTGTACGCGGCCACGGGTATGGAAACCCGCATGACCATGGTGGGCGGCGAGGTGCTGTATCAGGACGGACGCTTTACCCGCTTCGACTACCCCGCCCTGTGCGAAGAAATGCGCAACGTGCGCCGCTTTGTGCTTGAGGCGTCTGGCGCGTAACTGTTTGTTATTTGTCTATGTCAAAGGGCCGCCCCACTTACGGGACGGCCCTTTTTATTGCACTATCAGTCTATGGGGCTGTTACATGCCCAGGGCTTTTTTACCAGCCTCGAGCACTGTGACAATCTTGTCCACGTCATACACGCTGCCGCCCCAGGTGCCGCCGCTCACGGCCTGCAAGGCCGCCCACAGGCGGGTGTCGTCAGGCAGGGCGGGCGCGGGCTTGAGGCCGGGATGGGTTTCACGCCCGGCAAGTACCTTGGCACCTTCTTCCGGCGTGAGGGGATGCTGCGGGTCAGTGCCTATAAAGTTGACGCGGCCTTCCAGCTTGTTGCAGTCCACGACCATTTCCACAATATCGCCGTCGCGCAGCTTGGAAACAGGGCCGCCCACCAGTGCTTCCGGCCCGATATGGCCCACGCACGCACCGGTGGAAACGCCGGAGAAGCGCGCGTCCGTCAGCAGACACACATATTTGCCATACGACAGATGCTTGAGCGCCGAGGTGAGCTGATAGGTTTCTTCCATACCGGTGCCGCAGGGGCCGCCGCCGATAACCACCAGCATGTCGCCCTTTTCGATCTTTCCGGCCTTGATGGCCTTGATGGCGTCAGGCTCGGCGGTGAAAACCTTGATGGCCGCCGTGTGGCGGTAAACGCCGTCAGCATCGATGACCGTGGGGTCAATGGCCGTGGACTTGATGACCGAACCCTCGGGCGCGATGTTGCCCACAGGGAAGGTAATGGTGGAGGTCAGGCCGCGTTCTTTGGCGCGGGCGGGAGACATGATCACATCGTCCGGCTCCACGTTGTCCAGCTCCTTGAGCATACGGCGGAAATGGGCACGGCGTTCGCTCTTTTCCCACCATTCAAGGTTTTCACCCACGGTGTGACCGGTAACAGTGAGGGCGTCCAGATGCAGCAGGCCGAGGTCGCGCAGGTGCAGCATGACTTCCGGCACGCCGCCAGCCATAAAGGCGCGGACAGTGGGATGATACACCGGGCCGTTGGGCAGCACGCTGACCAGACGGGGGGCCATGCTGTTCACACGCGCCCAGTCTTCCACCGTGGGGCGATGGCAACCGCCCGCATGAGCAATGGCGGGCAGATGCAGCAGCAGGTTGGTGGAGCCACCAAAGGCCGCATGCACCATCATGGCGTTTTCAATGGCCTTGTCGGTGATGATATCCTTGATGGTGATGCCTTTTTTCAGCAGACCCATCACGGCCTTGGCCGACTGGCGGCCCACTTCCACCCACACGGGTTCGCCAGAGGGGGCAAGGGCCGTGTGCGGCAGGGCCAGACCAAGGCCTTCGGCCACAACCTGCGAGGTTCCGGCAGTGCCAAGGAACTGGCAGCCGCCACCAGCGGAACCGCAGGCGCGGCAGCCAAGGCGGGCAGCGTCCTCAAGGCTCAGCTCGTTGTTGGAATAACGCGCGCCGATGGTCTGCACCTTGCCGAGGTCTTCGCCGTCGGTGGGGGGCAGGGTCGAGCCGCCAAGCACCATCACGCAGGGCAGATCATGCATGGAGGCCAGAGCCATCATGGTTGCGGGCAGGCCCTTGTCGCAGCTGGCAACGCCGATAACAGCGCCAACGGTGGGCAGGGAACGGATCTGCCTGCGGAAGACCATGGCCGCATCGTTGCGGAAGGGAAGGGAGTCGTACATGCCTGTGGTGCCCTGGGTGCGTCCGTCGCAGGGGTCGGTCACATACGAGGCAAAAGGAACGCCCTTCTGCTGTTTGATCTCCTTGCTGGCGGCGGAAATCTGCAAGCCCAGTTCCCAGTGGCCCACGTGCAGGCCCAGGGCGTCGGGGGTGCCGTCATCGTTGCGCTTGCCGCCAAGGGTGCTGATGATCAACACGTTGGGGCCAAGAATATCTTCAGGCTTCCAGCCCATGCCAGCATCCAGCGTCATGCCGAAAATATCGCCGCAGGGCAGTTCGCGCAGCATGTCGCCAGTGAGCGGCAGCGAACCCTTGGGGCCGGAAGCGTGGGTCTTTACATTATACACATCATTCTGCGGATTGGCGTAAATATCTGCAATGGACATAGCATACTCTCTTTGTTGAGAAGTTGCCGGTTTCAGCGGGCGGCCAGAGGGAGGCCGCCCTTTGCATCCTTACAAGGCCCTGAAACCGTGACGGCGTCAGCGTAACCAACGCCGATTGCTCCATCTGGGGCATTTCACGCTTGAAATGCCCTAAAAGCCGCGCATGAATTCCCGCACGGCAAACATCTGGGCAGAGGTTGCCTCCTGATAGGGGGACGCAACCGTGGCTGAGGCAAAAATGCCCGCATCCACAAGCAGGCCCTTCATGGCCGCCATAAAAGGCGAAGAAAATCCGTACACGCCCACAATGCGGTTGAACAGCTGCTGATACTTCATGGTGCCGTCAAAATCACGGGCCTTCATGGCATCGCGCCAGGCCACGCACAGGTCGGGGCGCACGTTGGAAACAGCCGCAATGCAGCCATCGCCGCCAGCCAGAACGTTTGACGCAAAGTTATGGTCAAAGCCGCTCAGCACTTCAAAGGAGGGGATGTTGCCCTTGACGGTCTGGATAAGCTCCACAGTGTGGGCCATGTCGGGAATGGTGTCCTTGATGCCCACAATATTGGGATAACGGCGGGCGAGTTCAAGCACCACGCTGGGCGAAATGGTGTATCCGGTGCGGTCGGGATAGTTGTAGATGTACACCTTGCCGCGCACCTGCTCCGCCACCGCGCCGAAGTAGCTCATCACGTCCGCATCGGTGAGGGCAAAGTACCACGGCCCCACCACCATCACGCCGTCCGCGCCCTGCTCAAAGGCAAAGTTGGACAAGGCAACGCATTCCTCAACCCGCATGTCGCCAGTGCCGATCAGCACCTGCATGCGGCGGTCGATGTGCTTGATGGCCGCAGAAATCAGGCTCTTGCGTTCTTCAACAGAAAGATGCGGAAACTCACCGGAACTGCCAAATATGGCCACACCGTCAATACCGGCATTGATAAGAAAATCGTAGTGCTTGAGGCACGACTGCACGTCGATTTCTGTTTTGCTTTTCAGCGCGGTAAGTGTGGGCGTTATATATTTCATCATAATCTCCGTATAGCTCGGTTAGATAACAAACGATGCCAGGTAGCAGAATATCGCCGTGATGATCGACACGATGCAGCCAGACAAGGTGAAGGACAGGTACATGTCTTTGACCGACATGTTCAAAAATTCGCGGAAAAACCAGAAGCCGGAGTCCGTAACGTGCGACCAGCCGATGGCCCCAGCGCCGATGGAAATGCACATGAGCGCAGGGTCAACAGGATGCACGGCCAGCACAGGGCTGATAAAGCCAGCAGCCGTCATCATGGCGACGGTGGCGCTGCCCAGCGCAAAACGCATGATGGAAGCAATCAGCCAGGCCATGATGACCGGGTGCATGTTGAGCGTGACCAGCACGTCCTTGAGCACGTTGCCCATGCCGGAATCCATGATGACCTTGTTGAAGCTGCCAGCAGCGCCAATGACCAGCAAAATGGAAACCATGGGCAGGAGGGATTTGTCGCAGAAGCCGCTCAGCTCAATGGAGCTGAAGCCCCGCTTCACGCCAAGAAAGATCAGGGAGGCCACGGCGGAAATGAACAGGGCGATCACAGGATGGCCCAAAAATTCCACCAGGGGCATGTAGGGCGCATCCTTGCTGGAGGAAAATTCCACCACGGTCTTGCCGATCATGAGGATCAGCGGCAGCAGTGTCAGCAGCAGGGTTCCGCCAAAGTTGGGCAGGTCGCGGCCATCCTTGCTGATAACGGTGGTAACGGCCCCTTCAGGCAGCGGCACAATGATGTTTTTGCTAATGTACTTGGCAAAAATGGGGCCGCCGATGATGGCGCCGGGCACCACCAGAACGAGGCCGTAAAGGATCACCTTGCCCACATCGGCGTTCAGTTCCTTGGCAATGGCCATGGCTGCGGGATGCGGCGGCACAACGCAGTGCACAACCAGCAGGCCAGTGTAGAGAGAAAGAGCCACCAGCAGGATGGAAAGCTTGGATTCCTTGGAAATGGAGAAGGCCAGGGGCATCAACAGCACCATGCCCACCTGGGCAAACACGGGGATGCCGCAAATGTAGCCAATGATGAGCATGGCCCAGTAGGCCTTGGTCTGACCAAAAACGCCAATGAGCGATTTGGCGAGCCGCTGCGCGCCGCCCGAAACTTCGAGCATCTTGCCCATGAACGCGCCCAGCGCGAGGATGGGAGCCAGAAAGCCCAAGGTATTGCCCATACCTTTTTCAATGGACGAACCAATGGCCCCCAGAGGCATGCCGCTGGCAATCCCCAAAAATGCGCAGGCAGCTATAAGCGCCAAAAATGCATGAACCCTGTAACGCACGCACAGCACCACGATGCCGACGATTGTCACACCAAGAATAATCAGAGCACCCGTTGTTCCCATTTGATCACCCTCTTTTCAGGATTGCATCCCGTTGTTTGCATATACAAACCTAATACGTAAATACAAACTATACGGACAAACAATCTGCGTCAAGCATCCCCCGGACCTTTTCTTGAAAAAAATTGTTTTTCCGTGCAAAACAATGGGCATGCAAGATCAACAAAAACCGACCGTCCACATGCCGACCCAGCGGGTCATTTCACTCCTTGAAGCTCTGGCTGATACAGAACACGGCCTCACGCTTACCCAGCTTGCCCAGTGCATCGGCAGCAGCAAGGGCACTATTTCGCCCATTCTTGAGACCCTGCAACAGCATGATTTTGTTCGCAGAGACAAACTCTCTGGCCGGTATGAACTGGGCCGGGGCCTGTACCTTTTTTCAGAAGGTTTCCGTACGCAAGATCCCCTCATGGCGCAGGCGCAGGCCTGCATGCGGCAGGTGGTGGACGCCTGCGCCGAAATCTGCCAGCTGGGCATTCTCTCTCATACCGAAGTGCTCTACATAGCCAAGGTGGATTCGCGCGAGCCTATCCAGATCATTTCCCGCGTGGGGTCGCGCATGCCAGCCCGCAAAACGGCTCTCGGCAAGGCGCTGCTCAGCCAGTGCAAAAGGGAGGAAGTGGTCGCCCTTTTTGCCGGGGAGCTCTGCACCGAGCCTTTTGACATGGACGCCTTTCTGGAAGAGCTGCAAAAGGTACGTCAGGGGGCCATTGCCAGAGATATTGGCGAAATCAACCCGCAGCTGCATTGCTATGCAGTGCCCGTTACCTTTGCCGGACGCGTGGACTGCGCCATGAGCGTCTCCCTGCCCGCCTTCCGCGACACGCCGGAGAAACACCAACAGGTTGAGAGCGAACTTCGCAAGGCTGTGGCAAAACTTGAACAGTTCATGGACGAAACGCACGAATGCTTCTGCCCCTAGGCCTGTGGGCAGACTGGCATTTAAATATTTTGCGGGGATGGGGCTTTTTGCATAAGGGCATCCAGCAGCCCCGCTCTTATTACTTCAAAATATTGCAGGGATCACCGGCCAGAAACAGGCCCGCGCTTGCCTGCCGCCCATAAAAAAAGCCCCTCTGCCGGACATCCCAGCGGAGGGGCTCAACTTTTTCAGCAAAGTCAGCCTACTGCGTCATAAAGGCGTGCATGGTCACAAGCGTGTCCATGTGCGCGGCAGAAAAATGGCTCATGGCGCGGTCGGTATCCGCCCCGGCCTTTACGGCCATCTCAAGCTCAAGCGCAGCGGCGGCCAGCGCCTTGGCCCCCAGGTTGGCGGCTGCTCCCTTGGTGCTGTGCACAAGGTTGCGGGCTTCTTCCATGTTGCCGCTCTTCAGGGCCTGAGCCACCTTTGACGGGGTGTCGCGCTCCGTTTCAATAAACTTGGCAAGCAGCTTGACGTACATGTCGCGCTTGTTGAGCACCCTGGCAATGGCTTCCTTCCAATCCAAAACTTCCTCGGTCATGTTGTCCTTCTTGGCGCAGGTTAAGAAAAAGCGGCAAGCCGCTTGCAGTAATAACGCGGTCGGCATCCCCAAACCCGGATAAGCCGCTAATACCCCCTGGCGGCGCACCCGGCAGGCTGGCGATACATGCCGTAACGGCGTCAGTCTGCTGGGCGAATACTGCCAGCAACAAATTACCCTGACAAGGACTTTATGCGCCAAACATAAAGACAGGTAATCCAGAACAATTTCAAGGTATTTGCAGCTTCCTTCAGGGGATTGAAAGCTGTTAGCGATCCTTTACGGACACTGCGGGTTCGTGACCAGCTAGTAGGTCAGGTTTTCTGGCAGCACACAAAAATCCGCAGGCCCGCCCTTTTCCAGCCGCCCTGCCCCGCAGCCCAGCAAATTCAGGGCGGCAGCGCCATTAACCGTCAGCATGCGCACCAGGGCTTCCGGCGGCACGTCCATGGTTTCGCGCAGCCACACCGCCTCCTTGCGCACGTCCAGATCGCGGTTGGAGGTCAGCCCGTCCGTGCCAAGGCACAGCAGCGCGCCGCTTTCCATAAGCTCGCGCACAGGCGGCACCCCAACTCCAAGATTGCGGTTCGAGCGCGGGCACAGGCACAGGGCCGCGCCGCTGGCTGCCAGCACTTCCACTTCCTGCGCGTCAAGCTGCACGCCGTGCACGGCCAGAGTACCGGGGCCGAGCAGGCCCAGCTTTACCGCATAGGCCAGCGGGCGCAAACCGGGCGCAGACCAGTCTGGCGGCAGCACAACCCCGGCGTACAGGTCGCGCAAAGGCCCGCTGCCCGATGTGAGCAGCTGGGTTTCTTCGGGCGATTCCGCAAGGTGGAAGGAAAACACGCGCCCCATGCGGGAGCAGTCCTGCCGCGCGGCGCTGAGGATTTCCGGCCCGGTGGAATACAGGGCATGCCCGCCGGGAGCGCAACGGGCCATGAGAAAGGGATCATCAGCCAGAGCCTGGCGGCAACGCGGCGGCCAGGGGCGCTCACCATCGGCAAAGGGCGCGCCAAAGCCAAACCATTCGCAAAAATGGCTTGCGGTCAGCCCTGCCTCATTGCAGGCCGCATCAGCCAGAACCGTGCCGCCGGGCAGGGAGCCAGTGATGTTGCCCACATACAGCGTGCCGTACAGGGCCAGTGCGGCGCAGGCGCTTTCCACGGCATCCGCCTGCGGGGCCGCGCCAAGAAGGGGAATGAGGCTTTGCAGCCAGGCGGTGAAGCCGCGCCCCCAGCGCGTTTTCTCCGCCAGATGCGAAAGTTCCAGATGCGTGTGCGCGTTGACGCAGGCAGGGGCGAGGCAGACAGCGCCCACATCGCGCACCAGCGTACCTGCGGGTAGTTTGGCCTGCGACCACGGCAAAACATCCTCCACCAGTCCGTCGCGCACCAGCAGCACGCCGTTGTCGATCTTTTTCAACGGGGCAAAGAGGCGGGCGGCCCGTGCAGGACCTTCGCCGCCAAGGGTCAGAATGCTTTTGGCCCTGATGGCCAGCAAGGCCTCCGACGGCTCGTCAGATTCAGGAGATTCCGTGTTTTCCGGGTTCATGGGGCCTCCGCCGTCAACGGCTTCTGCGGGCAAACTGCCCACCGGACACATAGAATGTGTTTTCCACAATGAACAGGGCGCGCGGGTCAATGCTGAACACCAGATTCTCCAGCCGCTTGAGCGCCACATTGTTGGTGACGGTGAGCAGAATTTCGCGGTCCGAGCCGGAGTAGGCCCCCTTGCCGCGCACAAGCGTAGCGCCAAAGCGCTCTGTCACCAGGATGGCCTCGCTGATTTCTTCACCGTGGTCAGAAATGATCATAACGAGCTTGCGCCGGTTGAACAGGCCCAGCACATACTCCAGCGTACTGGCCGAAATGAACATCATCAGCATGGAAGCAACAATAAGATCCAGCGCCATGTGCGAGGCCGCCGTAAGAAACAGCAGGGAGTTGAACAGAAAATTGAATTGCCCGATGGGCACGTTCCAGCGTTCCTTGAGCAGCACGGCAACCACATCCGTACCGCCGCTGCTGCCAAGGGTGCGCAGCATGATGCCGCAGGCTGCGCCGTGCAGCACCCCGCCCACCACTGTGGCGTACACTTCGTTGGTAATAGGAATTTCGAACGCTATGAAAAAACTGAACAATGTGGTGCAAAGGGTACCGTAGGCCGTGTAGAGCAAAAATCGTTTGCCCACGCAAAACCAGCCCAAAGCATACACAGGCACGCACAACATGGAATACCAGACCAGCGGCGTGAGCGTGCCTGTCCAGTAATTGACCAGCAGGCCCACGCCCATGACCCCCCCGGAAAGGAAGCCATGGGGCGCGGCCACGCTCTGAATGCATATGGCCATAAGAACCGACCCCAGCGTAAGCCAGAGCAGGTTCCAGACCACCGATTCGGCCAGAGCCTTGTTGTACGACTGAAGCTTCATGGGTCTACGTTACACCAGGCCCCAGATCATCTTCAAGGCCACAAGGATCAAAAAACAGGCAAAACCTTTCTTGAGCTTATCGGCAGGCAATGCATGCGAAAGCTTTGCGCCAAGCGGGGCGGTCATAAAGCTGGCTGTGGCAATGCCCAGCAGCGCCCACAGGTTCACAAAGCCAAGCGACATGGCGGGCAGATCGGGTCTGCCCCAGCCGCCCACAATAAAGCCCAGCGTACCCGCCACGGCAATGGGAAAACCAATGGCGGCGGAGGTGCCCACAGCATGGTGCAGCGGCACGTTGCAAAAAGTCATGAACGGCACGGAAAGCGTACCGCCGCCGATACCCACAAAGCTCGACACAAGGCCTATGACGCCGCCCACGCCGGCGGTTCCCATCTTGCCGGGCAGATCGCGGCTGGCCGGGGGCCGGTAGTTGGAGAGCATCTGCGCCGACACAAAGAGAATAAAGCAGATAAAAAATATCTTCAGGAACATTGTGGGCATATGGGTGGCAATAAGGCCGCCGAAGAACGTGCCCACAAGAATGCCGGGGGTAATGGCCTTGAAAATATCCCAGTGCACGGCGCCACGGGCATTATGCGCCCGCGCGCTGGAGATGGAAGTGATCATGATGCTGGCAAGCGATGTGCCGAGCGCCATCTGCTGCACATACTGGGCGGGAACTCCCACGGTGGGGAAAATGGCAACCATCAGGGGCACCAGAACAATACCGCCGCCAACACCCAGAAGCCCGGCCAGAACACCGGCCACAGCCCCGCACAAGACGTAGGCCACAAGAGACACAAGCATGTGGTTCTCCTCGCTGAAGATACTTACAGCCGCGCCGCAAAACGTCTGCATCGGTGCGCGGTACGCCCTACAACTAGACAATGCCCCTGCAAGCGTCAACCGACTTTTTGCTTTACAAAGCGCCCAAGCGCGCCTACATTTGCTACTTATGAAGACCAACGCCCGTTTGCGCAATTTCCTATGGCAGGGCAAGCACAGCGCCCCCGGCCTTCCTGATTTTTTTCGCATTTGCAGGCGTTTTTCGTATTCCCCCGTTGTATAGCAACGGGGATTTTTTTTGACCTTTTTACCACGCAACGTCATGAATACCGACAATCGCTACCACTGGCCCCACAAAGACCTGCTGGACGTCACCCAACTGAGCGCGGAAGACACCATGCACCTGCTGGACCTGGCCGCCAGCTTTCAGGAAATCAACAGCCGTCCGGTCAAAAAGGTGCCGACCCTCAAGGGCAAGACCGTTGTGCTGTTTTTCGTGGAAAACAGCACCCGCACCAAGACGTCCTTTGACGTGGCGGGCAAACGCCTTTCCGCCGACACCTATTCCCTGGCAAAATCAGGCTCAAGCCTGAACAAGGGCGAAAGCCTCAAGGATACGGGCCTCACCCTTCAGGCCATGGGGCCGGATGTCATTGTCATCCGCCACCCAAGCAGCGGCGCGGCGCGCTTTCTTGCAGAGCTGCTGCCCTGCGGCATCGTCAACGGCGGCGATGGCTGGCATGCCCACCCCACCCAAGCCCTGCTCGACTGCTACAGCCTGCGGCAGGCGTGGCAAAACCGTTTTGCCGGGCGCACCCTGCTGATTCTGGGCGATATTGCCCACAGCCGCGTGGCCCGTTCAAACATGCACCTGCTCACCATGCTGGGCGTCAAGGTGCGTCTGTGCGCCCCGCGCACCCTGCTGCCCGCCGGGGTGGATCACTGGCCCGTGGAAATCTATACGGAGCTGGACAAAGCCGTGCGCGATGTGGACGCCGTCATGTGTTTGCGCCTGCAACTTGAACGCCAGCAGGCGGGCCTGTTGCCCGACCTTGCGGAATATTCCCGCCGTTTCTGCCTTGGCTCCAGCCAGCTGGCCCTTGCCGCGCCCGAGGCCAAGGTTTTGCATCCCGGCCCCATGAACCGTGGGCTTGAAATTTCCAATGACATAGCAGACGCCCCCGCGAGCCTGGTGCTGAATCAGGTGGCCGCAGGCGTCGCCACGCGCATGGCCGTGCTCTATCTGCTGGCCACGCGCAACGATGGAGTACGCGCATGAGCCTCTTGATAAAGAACGCACGCCACCTTGAAGCCCCGGTAGACCTGCTGGTGCGGCACGGCAAGATTGTCACCATGACCCCGGCAGGCCACCACGCCTACGACAGCCGCGAAGTTTTTGACGCCAAAGACCTTGTGCTCATGCCCAGTTGCATCGACGCCCACGTGCACCTGCGCGAACCGGGCTTTGAATACAAGGAAGACATCGCCTCCGGCCTCGAGGCCGCCGCGCGGGGCGGCTTTGGCGCGGTGATGTGCATGGCCAACACCAAGCCCGTCAACGACACGGCCAGCATTACGCGCGCCATGCTCGACAGCGCCCGCAAAAGCCACCCCAATGGCCCGCGCCTCCACCCCATTGCCGCCGCCACCGTGGGCCTCAAGGGCGAGGAAATGGCCCCCCTCGCGGAACTCAAGGAAGCGGGCTGCGTGGCTATTTCCAACGATGGCCGCCCGCTGGAAAACGCGGAGCTTGTGCGGCGCATCATGGAATACGGCGCGGACCTCGATCTGGTGCTCATAGACCACTGCGAAGACCCGCATCTGGCTAAGGGCTGGCGCATGCACGAAGGCGTGACCAGCGGCCTGCTGGGCGTCAAAGGACAGCCCGCCGCTGGCGAGGCCAATCAGGCCATGCGCGACATCATGCTGGCCGAATACCTCGGCGTACCCGTGCATATCGCCCATGTTTCCGCAGCGCTGACCGTTGACTGCATCGCCTGGGGCAAGGCGCGCGGCGTCAAGGTGACTGCCGAAACCTGCCCTCACTATCTGCTGCTGGATGAAACCGCCCTTGAGGGCTACAACACCCAGGCCAAGGTCAGCCCCCCCCTGCGCACCGCCGCAGACCGCGAGGCCTTGCGCCGCGCCGTGAAAAACGGCACCATCGACATACTCGCCACAGACCACGCCCCCCACGCCGCCCACGAAAAAGAAGGCACCCTGGACGATGCCATGTGCGGCTTTACCGGGCTTGATCTGGCTGTCAGCCTCACCTGGGGGCTGGTGGCAGAAGGCGTGCTGACAGAGGCCGATGTGCACCGGCTGTGGAGCCGCCGCCCGGCAGAAATTTTCAACCTGCCCTGCAACGGCTTTACCCCCGGCGATCCAGCAGATTTCTTCCTGCTTGACCCGGACGAAACATGGGTTCCCGGGCCGGAAAACCTCTACTCCAAAAGCTGCAACACGCCATTTCTGGGGCAGCCCCTGCGCGGCAGGGTCAAGCACCACTGGATAGACGGCATGCAGCTGTTCTGATGCCCTGCGGGGATCATTACAGGGGGTTTTATGTACCGCATTCTGCACGATCAGGAGCTGTTCCGCAGCCAGTGCCTCATCAATGGGCACTGGCGCGATGCGGCCGACAAAAGCGTTATTGAAGTCATTAATCCCGCCAACGGCAAGCAGTTGGGCACCGTGCCCAACTGCGGCGAGGCCGAAACCCGCGAGGCCATTGAGGCCGCGCAGGCGGCCTTTGCTGTCTGGAGCGCAAGAACGCCCCTGGAACGGGGCGCTCTGCTCCACGCCTGGGAACGCGCCATTGCAGAGAACATTGAAGACCTGGCACGTCTGCTCACCCTTGAAGAAGGCAAGCCTCTGGCCGAGGCCAGAGCAGAGATCCTTCAGGGTGCATCGTACTTTCCCTGGTTTGCGGAAGAAGCCCGCCGCTTCAGCGGCGAGGTCACGCCCGTATACCGTCACGGGGTGCAGGCCCTCACCCGTCATGCCCCAGTGGGCGTGGCGGCGGCCATCACGCCGTGGAACTTCCCCATGTCCATGATCCCACGCAAGGTGGCCCCTGCGCTGGCGGCGGGCTGCACCATGGTGGTCAAACCCGCCAGCGCCACGCCGTACAGCGCGCTGGCAATGGCGGAACTGGCCGTGCGGGTGGGCATCCCCGCCGGGGTTTTCAACGTTGTTACGGGCAGCGCGCGGCGCATCGGCAACGAGATCACCGCCAACCCGCTGGTGCGCAAGCTCAGCTTTACCGGCTCAACTACGGTGGGACTGCAACTGGCAACCCAGTGCGGGCCTACCCTCAAGCGCATTTCCATGGAGCTTGGCGGCAACGCGCCCTTTATTGTGTTTGACGATGCGGATATGGACAAAGCCGTGACAATGGCCATGGCCTGTAAATTCCGCAATGCCGGGCAAACATGCATCTGCGCCAACCGTTTTCTGGTGCAGAGCGGCGTGGTGGAGACCTTCGCCACCAATCTGCTCGACCACATAAGCGACATGCGCGTGGGCGACGGCCTCAAGCCGGAGACAGACATGGGGCCGCTTATCAATGCCGATGCCGTTGCCCACACTGATGCTCTGGTCAAGGACGCCGTGGAAAAAGGCGCGCAACTGCTGTTCGGCGGCAAACCGCACAGCCTTGGCGGGAATTTTTACGAACCTACCCTGTTGTTGGGCCTGACCCCGCAGATGCGTATTTTCCGCGAGGAGATCTTCGGCCCGGTGGCTGCCCTCATGACTTTTGACGATGAGGAAGAAGCCATTTCCCTTGCCAATGATACGGAATTCGGCCTGGCCTCCTATATCTGCACACGCGACATGCCGCGCATCTGGCGGCTGTTCAACAAATTGCAGTACGGCATGGCCGGCTTCAACGATGCGGGCCTTGCTGCCGCCGAAACACCCTTTGGCGGCGTGAAATTCAGCGGCATTGGCCGGGAAGGCAGCCGCGAAGGCCTTCAGGAATACATGGAAACCCACTATGCCCTGCTGGGCGGGCTGAACTGACGCGCCAGCGAGGAGTACTCATGCCCGAACGTGAACCAGTCGCAGCCGGGCGTTTTTATCCCGCTTTGCCCGGTGAGCTGCAAAAGGAAATCAGGTCATACCTCACGGCTGGAAAGGCCTTGTCGACAACAGCGCCCATTGACGCCAAGCGCAAGGACTCTGCAAGTCTGCGCGGCCTTATGCTTCCCCATGCTGGCTACGTTTACTGCGGCAAGGTGCTTGGGGCCGCGCTCATGAGCCCCTGGAACAAAACAACAGCCGGAGCCAGCCTGCCGGAGCGGCTCGTGATGCTCTGCCCCAACCACACGGGCAGAGGCGCGCCCCTTGGCGTGTGGCCGGATGGCATGTGGCATACTCCGCTGGGCGGTGTTGACGTGGATGCGGAGCTGGCCGCCAGCCTGTGCGGCAAGGGCGGTTTTGCGCCTGACCTGCACTCGCACCTTGGCGAACATTCCATAGAAGTTCTGCTGCCTTTTCTGCAATGCGTGCCGCCGCAAGGGTTGCCCGGCGCGACCCGCCGCATCACCCCTGTGTGCGTGGGCACCATGCAGCACAAAATCTTGCAGGATGCGGGGCTTGCGCTGGCGGAGGTCATCCGCCAGTACGAAAACAGGGGCGAACGGATCGGCATCATCGTCAGCTCCGACATGAACCATTACGAAGATCAGGAAACCACCATGCGCAAGGACGCCTTCGCCCTTTCGCAGGCGCTGGCCTGCGACCCGGAAGGTCTGCTCACCATGGTGCAGCGCGAAAAAATCACCATGTGCGGGGCGGCCCCCATGGCCCTTGCCCTGTTTGCCGCCCGCGCTCTGGGTGAGCCGTGGGCGGAACTGTGCCTTTATGACACTTCGGCCACGGCATCGGGCGATACACGCAAGGTGGTAGGCTATGCCGCTCTGCGCTTCGGCCTAGCCTGAGGGCTTTGCATGACGCCCCGGCACTAATAATTCTTGCCCGGCGGGCAATCTGCTGCGCTGCAGCGGGGAACAAAACCCTGCTGCAGCGCAATGTTGCGTGATCTGCTTTGCGCATTTTTTACCATATCTGACATATGCCATATATCCGGCAAAGGCGCGCCAACTCACGAACAGCGCCGTTGTACCGCGTCGCGCTCCAATAAAGACAGGCATCTGAATGCGCCGCATCTCTGGACAGGGGATGGCAAGTTTGCCACTATGCGGCATCACAAAACCAAGGGGATTACCATGGAAGTGTGCATCGCTTATCTGCGTGGAAAACCGATCATGCTGGAGCTGCGGGACGGCATCGCCTATCTCGACAACGAGCCCCAGCCCATCAAATATCTCGATGAAGCAAAACTTCAGGAATTCAGCGATTCCATCCGGGCCATTCCGTATTCCGCTGATCCTGGTTATGAAGCGCTGGTCAATTCCAAGCGCGCGAATTTTATTGTCAGCCTGATTGGCAGCGCCGTGGGCGAGGAATGCGTTTCCAGGCTGACCCATATTCTGGATCACGTGCATTACGATGTGCTGGAGTATCTGGGCGAAACCGGAGAAGAAGATGCTTGAAATCCGTGACCTGCATGTTTCGGTCAAGGGCACTCCTGTGCTCAAGGGCATTGATCTGCACATCCGCCCCGGCGAAACATTTATTCTTTTTGGCCCCAACGGCTCCGGCAAAACCACCCTGCTTATGACCCTCATGGGCTTTGCGGGGTATGAGGTCACGCAGGGCCAGATCATCTACAAGGGCACAGACATCACCCACGCGCCCATGTACGAGCGTGCGCGCCTCGGCATCGGCATGTCGTTTCAGCGGCCCCCGACCATACATGGCCTGCCCACGGGCAAGCTGGTGGAACTGTGCGGGCGCGGGCGCAAGATGGATATAGAGGACATGGCCCGCAAGGTGCATTTTGACCATTTCCTCAAGCGCGATGTGAACGCGGGCTTTTCCGGCGGCGAAATCAAGCGCTCCGAACTGCTGCAACTCATGGCCCAGAAGCCCGATCTGCTGCTCTTTGACGAGCCGGAATCCGGCGTTGACCTTGAAAACATGGCGCTTGTGGGCAAAACCGTGCGCTACCTGCTTGATGGCACGCCTGACCGATGTTGCGCCACGCTGCGGCAGCGAGAGAAGGTGCGCTCCACCAGCGGTCTTATCATCACCCACACCGGTCACATCCTCGAATACGTCAATGCCCACCGGGGGCAGGTCATGTATCAGGGCAAGCTGTGCTGCGAGGCGCGGCCCCGCGAAATTCTGGATCACATCGCTACCCATGGCTATCAGGAATGTCTGCGCTGCCTCACCGGCGACATGCTTGGCAAAATTGCGGAGGCGCCCCTTAAATGAGTTCTGTCAATCTTTCCCGCTTTCAGTTCAGCGGCGGCGAAAACGCCGCACCCATTGAAAACCTCGCAGCCCTGCCCCGCGAGGATCAGGAACGTCTTGTGCTGGCTGGCATCGATGTGAACGACAGCAGCGCCAGCGGCGCGTTCATGCAGCTCAACCACGCTGGCGTGCACTGCGAAACGCGCCATGAAGGCCTCGACCTCATGGACATCCGCACGGCGCTGAAAAAGTTCGACGGCCTGCCCCAGTATTACTGGAAGCTGCTGAATCCTGAAAAGGACGAGTTCACGCGCATGGCGCAGGAGCACTGCAACGGCGGCTACTTTGTGCGGGCGCGCAAGGGCGTCAAAATCGCCCAGCCCGTGCAGTCCTGCATGTTCATCAAGGGGCACGGCGCGGGCCAGAGCATCCACAATATCGTGATAGTCGAAGAAGGCGCGGAACTGCACATTCTTGGCGGCTGCGCCACAGCGCACGATGCCAACGATGCCGCCCATCTGGGCGTGACCGAATATTATGTGGAAAAAGGCGGCAAGCTGACCTTTACCATGATTCACAACTGGGGCAGCAGCACGACTGTGCGCCCCCGCTCCGCCGGGATTGTGGAAGCCGGGGGCGAGTTTCAGAACAACTACATTCTGCTCAAGCCCGTGGGCGACCTGCAAATGTACCCCACCATGACCCTGGCTGGATCCGGAGCCGTGGCCCGCTTCAATTCCGTTGTGGTGGCCCCCACCGGCTCCCATGTGGACTGCGGCAACCGCATTGACCTTGCGGCCCCCGATACGCGCGGCGAAATCATCTCGCGTGTTGTCACCACGGGCGGCACGGTCATCAACCGGGGCTTCATCGGCGCTTCCGCCGCTCCCGCCAAGGGGCACCTTGAATGCAAGGGGCTGATTCTTGGCGGCGGGCGCATGCACGCCATCCCCGAACTGGACAGCAACCAGGACGGCGTGGAGCTTTCACACGAGGCAGCGGTGGGCAAAATCGCGCAGGAGGAAATTGAATACCTCATGGCGCGCGGTCTGGACGAAGACGAAGCCGCCGCCACCATTGTGCGGGGTTTTTTGAACGTGGACATCATGGGTCTGCCCGCCCCGCTGAAAAAGGCCATGGACGAGCAGATTTCCTTGCTGGAAGCGGGCAACGCCATGTAGCAAGGGGCAGCTTTTGCGGCCCGCCCAACGCTGCCCGATACGCGCACTTGACCGAAGCCAGCCTTGCAGCTATATTTCCCCTCCTTGGGGCCTATAGCTCAGTTGGTAGAGCCTCCGGCTCATAACCGGCCCGTCCCAGGTTCAAGTCCTGGTGGGCCCACCAAGAACTGTTCAGACAAAGACCGCCGAAGTTGCACAACTTCGGCGGTCTTTGCGTTTTGCGGCAAAACACGATTCTTTTACGTCCGTCTAGGTTCGTTGATAGCCTCAACTTTTGGGGGCAACTTTAGGGGCAACAGCAAGACGCCCTGGAGGTATTGCCCCCATGCCCCTCCACGGGGAGCTTCAACTTAATTCATTATGCCGCCGCCGGGCTGGACTACTCGAACGACATTGCCCAGACGGGCCTTCCTCCACAGGAATAATCAAGACACGGTTACCTTGTTATCATT
This sequence comes from Desulfovibrio desulfuricans, assembly GCF_024460775.1. Taxonomy (NCBI): domain Bacteria; kingdom Pseudomonadati; phylum Thermodesulfobacteriota; class Desulfovibrionia; order Desulfovibrionales; family Desulfovibrionaceae; genus Desulfovibrio; species Desulfovibrio desulfuricans. The sequence continues at coordinate 29,863 of NZ_JANFYZ010000011.1, forward strand.
AATGGACAAGTTGCCGCGTCAAGCAAAACTTCGCAAGTGGATTGCTCCAGAAGCCTCATCCAGAAAGTACAATGGCGATGGCCCAAGACTATTGCGTCACAGTTCAATCTCTTCGCTTCGGATACGATAGTTTCTACCGAATAGCCCGTTGCGATGTGAAGTTCAGCTCTGATGTTTTTATCTTGCAGCCATTTGACCGCATCCTGGCCAGTTTGCTCTGCCAGAGACTTGATCGCATCTATGGTCAAATCTGTGGTCGCAGCCATACCAGAAGTGGTGGCTGGCAAGATGCCCACCACGCAAGTAGGTGAATTATTGCGTCGGCTGCTCCGTGGAGTAGCAATACGGCCAGATCCAACACTTATGGGTCTCTTCACCACCGTCAATAGCGGCCAGGATCGTCTTAAATTCCATAATAATCCCTCATTTTTTGGCAGGAATATCAATGAGCGCCGCCCGCATCGGTGGGAGCCGAGACCCCCTGCCGGACCGGTCTTGACAACCAAACCAGTCCTAATAAACCGATGAACATTGCGCCCGACAACCAAAACAGGTCCGTTGCCGACATGATGAAGCTCTGCTGCTCCAGCACTCTGTCCAGCATGCCGTAAGCCTGCTGCGGTGCCAAATGTAGTGAGGCGGCGCGTTCGACAAACTGCGCGGTTTGTTGCGAATATGGGGTAATGCTCTCGGCCAGATAGGCGTGGTGGCGGATGGCGCCATCTTCCCACAAAGTACCATAGAGCGAAGCCGCGAATGAGCCAGCCATAATACGGGTGAAGTTATAGAGGCCAGAAGCTGCCGGGATGCGATTTGGCTCAAGCCCCGACAATATCACCGTGGTGAGAGGGATAAAGAAGGTCGCCATAGCCAGGCCTTGAAGCACATGCGTGCCCGCTATGCTCCAAGGTGAAACGTCTGGACTGAAAGTCGAACGCCAGAAGCCACAAGCGGCGAAAACCATAAAGGCGACAGAAGCGTACAGTCTGGGGTCGACCTTATGGATGGTTTTACCCACCAGAGGCGACAGAATCAACGCAAGAATGCCCACCGGTGCCGTTACCAATCCAGCCCAAGTTGCGGTGTAACCCATTGTTCTCTGTAGCCACATAGGAATCAAGACCAGATTGCCAAAGAACACGGCGTAGCCGACGGTAATGGCAAGAGTGCCCGTAGTAAAATTGCGGCTTTTAAATAGAGACAGGTCAACAATGGGGTGTTTTTCGGTCAGTTCCCAAATCAGGAAGAAAGCGAAGCCCGCAAAGGCTATCACGGCTAACCCCACAATAAAGTCGGAGCTGAACCAGTCCTCATCCTTGCCTTTGTCCAGAAGTATCTGCACAGCGCCGACCCAGATGACAAGCAGGGCTAACCCGATTTTATCAATGGGCAGCCGGCGTATTTCGCTTTCTCGCCCTTTCAGCGTAACCCAGGTCAGCCAGGCTGAAACGAACCCCACAGGAACATTGATATAAAAAATCCACGGCCAGGAAACATTATCGGTCAACCAGCCCCCCAGCACCGGCCCCATCACCGGAGCGATGACCGTGGTCATGGCCCAAAGGGCGATGGCCATGCCAGCCTTGGACTTGGGGTAACATTGCAGCAGCAGCGCCTGCGACAGCGGGATCATAGGCCCCGCAACCAACCCTTGCAGGGCGCGAAAAGCCAGCAGCATGCCAAGATTAGACGCAATACCACACAGAAATGACGTCAGTACGAACAAGAGGACAGAGGCCAGGAAAAGCCGTAACTGCCCGAACCTCATAAATAACCAACCGGTTAACGGCACTGAAATGGCATTGGCGACACCAAACGAGGTAATTACCCAGGTTCCCTGACTTGCGCTCACCCCAAGGTCGCCAGCGATGGAGGTCAGGGCAACATTGGCGATAGTTGTGTCCAAAACATTCATAAATGTGGCCAGTGACAGGGCCAGAGTCGCCAGAACGAGTCGATTACCCGATAACGGGGGGTGGGAGATCATAATATCGCCTCCATCCACATCACGCTACTGAGCCAGCCCGCTGTTTTGAACTGACAACTCGGAGATCAGGTGGTCAACATCCCGGTCCATATCCCCAAAAACAGATGTTTCGGCCACAGTATCGGCCTGCTTGCCGGTTGACAGCTGCGGGCCGCTTTCGTCCTTGACCGTAACCTCAACCACCATCGACAGGCCGATGCGCAGGGGATGTGCCTTCAGTTCGGCAGGATCAAGCGCAATACGAACAGGCAGACGCTGAACCACCTTGATCCAGTTGCCGGTGGCGTTCTGCGCGGGCAGCAGCGAAAAAGCCGAGCCAGTACCAGCTGACAATCCCACAACCTTGCCGTGATACGTCACCGAGGAGCCGTAAAGATCGGCGGTCAGGGTGGCTGGCTGGCCAATGCGCATGGCGCTCAGCTGGCCTTCTTTAAAATTTGCGTCCACCCACAGTTGCTCCAACGGCACCACCGCCATCAGGGGCGTGCCGGGGGCAGTGCGCTGCCCCACCTGCACCGAACGCCGAGCCACCTGCCCCGAAACCGGGGCGGGAACCTGCGTTCTGCGCCAGGCCAGATAAGCCTCCCGCAGGCGGGCGGCAGCCATCTTGACGCGCGGGTGGTCAGCCAGTGTGGTGTTGTCCACCAGCACTCGATTGCCCTCCAATTGCTTGCGAACGTTATTCAACTGATCATTGGCAGTTTGTACGGCATCGCGGGCATGCTTCAGTTCTTCCGCCGAAACAGCACCGGTACCGGCCAGTTTCTGGCGGCGGGCCAAATCCTCTTGCAGACGGGCCAAATTGGTTTCCTGCAATGAGACGGATGCAACCAAAGCACCCTCGTTGCTATAAAGGGCGCGCACCTCACGCAGGGTCTGCGAAAAAGTAGCCTTGGCCTGATCCAACGCCAGACGGGTATCAACATCGTCAATGCTGACAAGTGGCTGCCCGGCCTGAACATAGTCGGTATCATCGGCACGTACGGCAACCACCGTGCCAGTGATCTGCGGCGTGACCTGAATCACGTTGCCCGACACATACGCATCGTCGGTGGAGACATCATAGCGAGCCGAAACGAACCAATAGGCACCGTAAACAAAAGCCAAGACGACAAAGCTGGCAGCGGCCGCGCTCAGCAGAAATTTGCGTCTGGACGATGGAATCAACGATTGGGGAGAGACGGGAGTAGGAGTACTCATTGCGAAATTCCTTATGGATTGGTGACGGTCTGCTGCGGCACCACGCCGCCGCCAAGAGCATGAGTCAAGGCAACGGCGATGGTGTACTGACGATTGTGCGAAATCGCTTCCCTGCGCTTCTGGTCGATCAGTTCGCCCTCGGCCGAAAGCACGGTGAGATAATTGCTGAGACCTTCGCGATAGCGCAACATCGCCAGACGATAAGCCTCGCTGAGATGCTGGACGGCCACATGTTGTTCAGCCAGGGCCGCCTGGTTGCCCTTCCACGAAGTCAGCTGCCCCACCACATCCTGTAAGGCGGCCAGCACAGTGGCATTATACTGCTCCACCTGAATGTCCTGCTCGGCAGTGACCTGCCCCAGATTACTGCGCAGATGACCGGCATCAAAGATCGGCAAAGTGATCGCTGGCCCAGCACCATAAATGCGGCTGGAACCCCTGAAAAATTTGTCGAGGCCTATGGACTCAAAACCCAAGAAGCCGGTCAGGTTGATATTGGGATAAAATTGCGCCTTGGCGGCGTCGATACTGTACCCCGCCGCCTCGATCCGCCACCGTAGGGCCACGACGTCAGGCCGTCGTCCGATAAGCTCGGCAGGCATTTCACTGGGCAAACCGACAGGAGCCGACAAACGCAGGGACGGGCGAGCGATGCTTTCGCCCCGGTCAGGCGAAGCGCCGGTTAACACTGCCAGAGTCTGCTTCATCAGGGCAATGCGCTCCTGACTGGCGGAAATTTCAGCCTTGGTTGAGGCGATGGCGGCCTTTGCCTGACGGTTTTCGATGTCATTGCCGATTCCGGCTGAATTCAGTCTGGCTGCCAGCTGCTGGATTTCAGTCTTCTGGCGCAACAGATCGTGGTCAATGTCCAGCTGATCATACTCGCCAGCCAGGGCCACATAGGTCTTGGCAATGGCGCTGGTCAGCTCCAGTCGGGCGGCCTGGGTGTCCACCTCTGCGGCTTTGGCATTGCCCAGCGCCTGTCGATAGGCGGCCTCGTTACCGCCCCACAGGTCAAGGGTATAGGAACCGACCAGTTCGGCATTGTTTCTGGTTTTGATTTCTCCAGCCAAAGGAGCCGGATAAAGCCCGTTGTTGGTGAAGCGTTCGTCTGAGACCGAAGCTTTGGCACCCATCTGCGGAAAAAGCAGCGAACGGCTGATGCCGGCAATGGCTTCGGCCTTGCGCAGTCGGGCCTGTGCCAAACGCAAGGCCGGGCTGCCCTGCAAGGCCTCGCCCACCAGTTTGTTCAGTTGTTGATCATGAAAACCAACCCACCAGTCCTCAGCAGGCCACGGCTGCCCCTTGCCAGCATCGCGAATGCTCTGCTCGATGGCCAGAGTGGACGGATCTATGGCCTTGGCTTGCGGCTTGATGCCGCTCCAATTGGCACAACCAGATAACAAAACGACAAGAAGCGGTGTGACTTGCAGAAAGGTGACGCGCATGGGCTATCCTTACATGTTAATTGCTGTGGCAGTAACTGCTTAAGCAGCTAATATGGCAAAAAAATATAGCTACTCAGCGATTTTTAAATTGGCGACAATACGATCAAGGAAGCCCATCAACGTTTCAACTTCGTCGGAGGTAAAGCCCTTAAGACTCTGATTATGATTGCTTATAGCCACGGGCGTCAGCCGGGGATAGAGATCCTGCCCCTCCTTGGTCAGATGCAGGTTGACTACTCTACGGTCTTCAGAACTGCGTTCCCGGTAAATCAGACCGGCTTTCTCCAACCGGTCAAGCATGCGCGTCATTGAACCACTGTCATATTCGATTGCGCGGCATAGCTCGGCAGCAGTGCTTCCCACCTTGCTGCCAATGCGAATTAAAACAATCCATTGCGCAAAAGTAATGCCCAGGTCGGCCACCCGGCGGCCGCCCACTACTTTAATCGCGCTGGCGATGTCAATGATCGAGCGTAAGGGGTTGCGCTTGGGAGAGTAGTTATCGAACGTATAACGATGGTAAGACATAATTACCCCAATTCACAGTTACTGCTTGGGCATATACTGCTTAAGCAGCATAACGTCAAACAAATTTTCACTTTAGCGAGCGTTGCCGATCTCGCACTTATATACGCAACCCTACACGGATTGCGCAGACAGCTCTGTTGCGCCTGTGTCCATGATCTTTATAGACGCGAGCACAAATCATAATTGTGCCTATTTGTTAATATATTAAGTCTGTTATGAACGATATTGAACTGTTCAGACAAAGTCCGCCGAAGTTGCACAACTTCGGCGGACTTTGCGTTTTACGGCTGAACAGGCTTCTTTAAATCTCCCACAACGTTGCTGACTTCTGTTTTTTGGAGTGGGAATCAATGCCTCGGAAACAACAGGCTGCCTCAGGCGAGAACTTATTGCGAAATGTACCACGGGCGTGCATCAGCAAAGGCAAGAGACACCAATCAATCGCGACACAATTGATAAGAATTTGCAGCCCGCTTTTGCGCTCTTACCATCCTTCGTGCAAATCGTATTGCCCTTTACCCCCGTTTGCGCCAATATTACCATAGATTTCATACCGTCGCGCACATGAACCGGAGGGCCGGGTGAAGCCTTTTTTGACCTTGCAATCAGTTGAATCGGTGCTTGAGCATATTCGGGCCTTTCCTCTTTTGGGTGAAGAGCGCGTCCAGTTGGACGATGCCCTTGGTCGCAGCCTTGCACAATGCTTTTCGGCAACAGAAGATCTGCCCGGATTTGACCGCTCCACCGTTGACGGTTTTGCCTGCCGTGCCCGTGATGTTTTTGGCGCGCAGGAGGGCAACCCCGCTCTGGTGGAATGCGTGGCCGACTGCCGCATGGGCGAGGTGCCAAGCATCACCATTGAAGAGGGACAGGCCGCGCGCATTCTCACCGGGGGCATGCTGCCGCAGGGCGCGGATTGCGTGGTGATGGTTGAATACTCCCGCCCGGCGGGAGGCAACCTCATTGAGATTACCCGCAGTCAGGCCCCGGGCGACAATGTTATTTTTCGCGATGATGACGCAACCGCGGGCTCCTTGCTGCTGCAAGCCGGGCACCGCCTGCGCCCTCAGGACATCGGCCTGCTGGCGGCATTTGGAGTGGTGGAGGTGGAGGTACGCCGCAAACCGCTGGTTGCCGTACTCTCTACGGGCGACGAGGTTGTTCCCAGTTCCGCGACTCCGCCGCCGGGCAAAATCCGCGATATCAACGCCCACAGCATTGCAGCCCTCTGCCGCGAGGCTGGCGCGCAGCCAATGAGAGCCGGGATTGTCAACGATGACGCCGCCAAGCTCAAAGCAGCCGTGACCCAGCTCGCAGAAACACATGACGTGGTGGTGGTTTCCGGCGGCTCCTCAGCGGGCATGCGCGACCACACCGTGGAAATTTTTGAGTCTCTTCCCCAGGCCCAGCTGCTAGTGCACGGGGTGGCCATCAGCCCCGGCAAACCCTTTATTCTGGCCAGGGCCGTAGTCAACGGGCGCACAGTCTGCCTTGTGGGCCTGCCCGGTCACGTCACCAGCGCGCTTGTCTGCGCCCGCGTATTTCTTGCTCCCTTGCTGGAGCATCTTCAAGGCCATGCCGATTCCGCAAAACAGCCGCAGGTTCCCGCTGTGCTTACACGTTCTGTAGCTTCCGCACAGGGCAGGCGCGACTATCTGCGCGTGAAACTGCGCTCCCTGCCCAGCCAGCCCCCAACGCGGGCGCTGTCAGACAAAACCCTGCAACCGCTGTACGAGGCGGAACCCATCATGGGCGCATCGGGCCTTATTTCTGGCATTGCTGCGGCAGACGGGCTCATGGTCTGCCCTGAAAACCGCGAAGGCTACGATGCGGGCGATACCGTAATGGTGGAACTTTTTCGCTAGACCAGCACGCGTCTGGCACTATTGCTGGGAGAATTATCTTGAAGCGCAACACCTATCTGACCCTGCTGCCCCCGGAAGAAGCCCGCGCCAACTGGTTTTCATGCCTTGACGCCAAAACTTTCGCCCTTGGCGAAGAACGCATCCCTCTGGCGCAGGCCCTGCGCCGCGTGCTCAGCAGGCCCGTGGCGGCCCTGCGCTCATCCCCTGCCTTTCACGGCGCGGCTATGGACGGCATTGCCGTACATGCGGAAGATACCTTCACCGCCTCTGCCCGCACCCCATTGCGGCTCAAACTCGGCGAGCAGGCCCACTGGATCAACACCGGGCACCCCTTGCCTCTGGGCTGCAATGCCGTGGTGATGATGGAGAACATCAATACCGAGACCGAAAAGGATTCTCAGGGCGAATCGCAGTGGGCCGTTATAGAAAAAGCCGCCTTTCCCTGGCAGCACGTGCGCAAAATGGGTGAAGACATGGTGGCTACAGAGATCATCCTGCCGCCCGGCACGTGCATTGGCCCCTACGACCTTGGCGCGCTGGCGGCAGGCGGCGCGCTTGAAGTGCCAGTATTCCGCCGCCCTCGTGTTTCCATCATCCCCAGCGGGTCGGAAATTGTGCCGCTTGTGGACGCGCGGGAGGAAGACCTGCGCGCAGGCCGTGTGCTGCCCGAATTCAATTCACTGATTTTTTCGGCCATGATTACGGAGGCCGGGGGCGAAGCCGCCACCCTGCCTGTTGTTCCTGACGACCCAGAGGCCATACGGGCCGCCATTGCCAGCGCCATTGCAACTGCCGACATGGTCATTCTCAATGCCGGGTCTTCGGCTGGCAGCCACGACTTTACAGCCCATGTGCTCGGGCAGATGGGCACTGTAGTGACGCACGGCATTTCAGTCATGCCGGGCAAACCCACGGTGCTGGCGGTGGTCAACGGCAAGCCAGTGGTGGGTGTACCGGGGTATCCGGTTTCTGCGGGCATATCCATGGAAGAATTTGTTCTGCCCCTGCTGGCCCTGTGGCAAAAGCGTGCCATGAGCGAGCGGCAAAAGATCACGGCAGTACCCTGCAATCCCCTGCCCTCGCGCCCCGGCATGGAAGAACGGCTGCGGGTCAAACTGGGCTGCGTGGGTGATACTGTTGTGGCCGTGCCACTGCCGCGCGGAGCAGGCACCATAACCAGCCTCAGCCGGGCAGATGGCATCATCCGCATTCCGCGCGACAGCGAAGGCTGCAATGCCGGGGAGCCCGTTACTGTCGAGCTGCTGCGCCCCGCCACGGCCCTCGCGGGCGCACTGCTTGCCATTGGCAGTCACGACAACACGCTTGACCTGCTGGACAGCATGCTGCGCAAGGCGCATCCGCAGTACCGGCTCACCTCGGCCCATGTGGGCTCGCTGGGCGGCATCATGGCGCTCAAGCGCGGGCAGTGCCATCTGGCGGGCAGCCATCTGCTCGACCCGGCAAGCGGCGTATATAACCGCAAGGCCATTGAAGATAATCTGGAAGAACCCACTGTGCTGCTGCGTCTGGTGGACAGGGAACAGGGCATTCTGACCGCGCCCGGCAACCCCCTTGGCATCAGCAGTATTGAAGACCTCGCCAAGCCGGGGGTGCGCTTCATCAACCGCCAGCGCGGCAGCGGAACCCGCGTACTGCTTGATTACCGCCTGAGTTGCCTTGGTATCTCGCCCACAAGCATCAACGGTTACCGCGACGAGGAATACACCCACATGAACGTTGCGGCGGCTGTGCTTTCCGGCCGGGTGGATGCCGGCCTTGCCGTGCGGGCGGCAGCCAACGCCTTGGGCCTGCCATTCACGCCCATCGGTGTTGAGGAATATGATCTGGTCATTCCCCGGCGCTTTTTTGATGGGGATGCGGTTCAGGCCCTGCTGGATGTTATCCGCAGCGAGGCATTCCGCCAGACCGTGGAGGGCATGGGCGGTTACGGCACGGAAAAAACCGGGCAGGTAATCTGGGAATACGCCGGGAAATAGGGAGTGGGATGAACGGCTAGACCTTGCCCGCCCAGTCAAAACGCTCCATCTCCGGCACGGAGAGGTCAAGGTGGAACAGCGCGCTGCTGGCTGTGCGGCTCAAAATGGCCCGCAGAGCCAGCAGCGCCATGAGGCAGGCAACCGAAGCCGGGGCCAGCGCCCCAACGCCTTCGCGCCTTGCATGCTCAAGCTCGCTGTTGCTCTGCCCCTGCGGGTAAAGCTCCTCAAGCCGCGCCTGCGGGCCTGCGTTGGCGTAGCAAAAGCCTTCGTCGCGCAATACGGAACCGTGAACAAAGGGCACGCCAGCAGCGAGCGCTGCCTGTTCCAGGGCTGTTTTGGCGCTGATGTTGTCCAGGCAGTCCAGGGCCACGTCCATACCAGCCACAAGATCGGGCAGATTGCCCTCATCGGCCACTAATCCAAGAGCTTCTGTCTCCACGTGGCTGGCAATATCCGCCAGCGCATCACGCACTACGCAAACCTTGCGCTGCCCCAGCACACGCTCGGAGCAGAACCGCTGGCGGTTGAGATTGCTCTCGTCAAACACATCGTTATCCACCAGCCGGATGATCCCCACACCGGAGCGGGCCAACAGTTCGGCCACATGCCCCCCCAGACCGCCGCAGCCCAGCACAAGTACGCGGCTATGCAGCAGCCGCGTCATTTCTTCCGCTGTGACCAGCCCGAAATTCCGGCGAAAGCGCTCCGGCCAGATGTTCTGCCCCAACAGGTAAATCATGGCAGCACGTAGCGTCAGAGCCTGGGACGCAGCCCAGAGGCGCAATCCCTCAAGGCTCACGAACAGGGTTTCCTGCATGTCGCCAGCAGGTTTTGTGGGGTATTTTGCCCGGATATAAGGGCTGAAGAACTGGTGCAGATCAGATATTGTCATGGCCAACGTGCCTAGCCTCCTCCGACAGCCGGAAAATAGGCAATACGGTCTCCGTCGCGCATGGGATCGCTCACCTTCTGCTGGCGTCCGTTGACCATGACAATTTTTATGTCTTGCGGCGGCAAACCCAGATGTTGCGCCAACTGGGCCACGGTGCTTCCTTCCGGCATTTCCACCTGCAAGCCTGTTTCCGGCACGTAGCCCGGCACATAGTCACGCAGGGTGGTGCTCAGCTTAACGGTCAGTTTCATGGACGCTCCTTGACCTCATGAGGTCTTGTCCAGTTATGCCCGCCCTGTCCGAAAACAGTCAAGCCAGCCGGGGCGCACGCCATGGCGCCGCCGTAAAACAAAATCTCTGGCCCCGCTCCGAACCAGCCGGAGCGGAGACCAATAAGGGCAACCCTACTTCTTTTCCTCAATCCAGTTGAAAACCGTCTTGAGTTCTTCGTGGGTGATGTCGAAAGTGGTGTTGTGCGGGGGCAGCTTTTCGTCAGTGAAGAAATCGGGCAGCACGTCCGCAGCCTGGGTAATGCCAGCGCGGCGGTTGAAGTCGATTTCCGTGGAAAGAATACGCTGGCCCAGCGTCACAACGTCGTCGCCGGTGAGCTTCCAGCCAAACTTGGCATTGAGCATGTCCACAATGGCGGGCAGGGCGTCCGGCACGTCAAGGATGGCAAATGCCGTGAACAGGCACAGACCCACGGAATCCACAGAGGCGGTAGCCACCTGGAGATTGCGCGAAAGCTCGATCTGACCGTCCTTCTTGAGGGGGTCAACCGTGCCGCCGCTGTTAAGGATGTTGGCCGTCACCGCGTAACCGGCGGTGTGGTCCGCGCCCATGGGCGAGGTGGCGTAGGTAACGCCCTGACCCTTGACCGCACGGGGGTCATAGGCAGGCAGGCTCTGGCCCTTGACCGCAGGCACGCGCCGCACGCCAAACACCCGGCCCGTGGTGGCCGCGCCGCAACCAACAATACGGCCAAGCGGAGAGCCATCGCTGATACCGTTCATGACATCAAGCACAGCCTTGGTGTCCCCGTAGGGGATAGCTCCGCCAGCCATAGCAACGCCCACGGCAACGCCCACGTCGATGGTGTCAACGCCGATATCATCGCACATGTAGTCGTACTTGGAGATGGCATCAATATCGCCAATGCCGGAGTGGGGGCCGAAGCACCACAGAGTTTCGTATTCGGGCCACTTGCTCTGGAACTTGCCCTTTTTGTCGGGCAAAATGCCGCTGCAACGGATCATGCAGCCGCTCATGCAGCCGTGGGCCACCTTTCCCTCGCCGCCGCGTTCCTTGGTGAGCTGATTCAAAAGCTCGCCCGAAACAGCCTCATGCTTGTCAAACTGTCCAACCGTAAAGTTGGCGGTGGGCAGGCCGCCCGCCTCGTGCAGGATGTTGACGAGCACGGCAGTGCCGTATTCGGCAAGCCCCTTGCTGGTGATGGGGTGTTCGGAAAGCGCAGTGGCAAAGCGCTTGGAAGCCTCGCGAAAAGCCTTTTCGTCAGCCAGAGGCTGGCTCTTGCCGCCCTCGGGATTCACAACGATGGCCTTGAGGCCCTTGGAACCCATTACCGCGCCGACGCCGCCGCGCCCGGCATGGCGCATGGGGCGCAGTTCGCGGTCGGTGCAGGCAATGGAAGCCGCAGTGAGCTTGAATTCGCCAGCGCGACCAATGGTGATGTAGCTGCAATCCTTGCCGTACTTTTCCACCAGTTTGGCAACAGCATCAAAGTTGTTCATTCCGGCCACTTCGGCGGGGATCAGCTTGGCGTGGTCCTTGCTCACTTCAAGCTGCCACCACTCGCCTTCCTTGGCCATGTCTTCCACAATAACAGCCAGAATGCCCAAACGGGCCAAGTGACCACCGGGCTGACCGCCCGCGTTGGATTCCTTGATGCCTTCGGTCAACGGGCTTTTGCAGCCCACGGAAATACGGTTGGCGTTGGGGCTGTTGGTGGCGCCCAGCAGGCCGGGAGCAAAAACAAGCTTGTTGTGGGGGCCAATGGGCGTACAGGTGGGCGGCACCTCACGCGCAACGATGGTAGATGTCAACGCACGGCCGCCAAGGCCAGCGTATTCTTGAGGGATTTCTTCAAAAACACAGGTCTTGGTTGCCATATTGACGCGCAAAAAACGGAACATGGAGCCTCCTTAAACAAGGCGCATTTACGCCCGTTTGTGTTTATCCTTCGATACCATTGTGAGAAAAAAAAGTGCAAGCGGGTAAAAAAAATGTCTCGCTTTTCTCCTGTTAGGGGAAAAGTTGGGGAGGAAAAGGGAGTTTTTGCGCAATAGGGAGGAAAAGGAGAATTTGCTGTAAGCGGAAACCGGGATAATGCAGGCGGGATCTATAATGACGAAACGCGGGCGTCCATGTCCCACGCAGTGCCAAGCTTGATTTCACGGGCATCAATGGCACGCAGCAAGGCAGGATCGTGTGTGGCGCAGACAACAGTCATGCCCTTAGCCGTGCTGTTCTTTACGGCCAGAGCAATGGCCCGTGCGCTTGCGGCATCCACATTGGCTGTTGGCTCGTCAAGCAGCAGCACCCTCGGCCGCAGGGCCAGACGCGATGCCAGGGCAACCCGCTGGCGCTCACCGCCAGAAAGTTCGCGCGGGCCGCGATCCGCAAAATTCCAGGGATCGTCAAAACCTGCGGCCTGCATGCAGCATTCAAATGTCTGCCGCAGATCTGCCCCTTGATGGCGGAGTTTCAACCCAAGCACCACGTTATTGAAAACGCTCATGTGCAGCAGATAGGGATCCTGCAAAAGCAGGGTTGCCTCCTTGCGGCCCTCCGCCCCACCGGCATAGCGCAGCTCGCCAGCAGCCGGGCGCTCCAGAAAGGCCAGCAGTCGCAACAGGGTCGATTTGCCGCAGCCATTGGGGCCGGTGAGAAAGACCGCCTCGCCCTCTTCAATAGCAAAGTGCTGCACACTGAGCGCCTCTCGCCCATTATAGCGCTGCACAAGATTGCGGGCTTCATACAAATTGGCGCTCATGCCCGCCCCCTGCGCCGAAAAAATGCAAGCGCCAGATTGACCACAAAGGCCATGAGCAACAGCACAAGGCCAAGGGCAATACCCTGGGCAAAATCGCCCTTGCTGGTTTCAAGGGCAATGGCCGTTGTCATGGTGCGGGTGGCGTAACGAATGTTGCCTCCAAGCATCATGGCCACGCCCACCTCTGTAATGACGCGGCCAAAGGCCGTAACGCACACCATGCCCACGGCGTAACGGCACTCCCACAGCGCGTACATCGCAAGCTGCCTGCTGTTGGCCCCCAATGTAAGCAGGGTTTCGCGGCAACGGGGATCAAGGTCTTCAAGCGCCTGCGCTGTCCACGAAACCACTATCGGCAGGGCCAGCACCGCCTGCCCGATGGCCATACCCGGCAGGGTAAACAGCAGGCCATATTCGCCCAGTGGGCCGCGCGCGGTAATAAAGGCGTAGACCAACAGGCCGATCAGCACTGTGGGAAAAGCCAGCAAGGTATCTGAAATCAGCCGCAGCGCCCTTTTACCGGGAAAGGAGCAATGCCCAAGCAGAAAACCCAGCGGGACCCCCAGCAGCAGAGCTGCCGCCATGGCATAGCAGGTTGAAGCAATGGTTGCGTAAATGGCCGAAAGCGTGGCCGCATCCATATGCGTGAGCAGATACAAGGCACTGCTGAAGCCGTTGATAAGATAATCCATTGCTGCCGCTCGTTGCTGGTCAAAACAGCATTCGCCCGAAGCCGGGGCACACCACCGGCCCCGGGCGAATGCGCGTTACGTGCCTGCGCTACCGGGGTGCGCTACTTGTTGGCATTGGGGAAGAAAAGCTGTTTCCCCTTGAGCATGTACCCGGCGATCTTCTGCTGGGTGGCCGGAGCAACCCACCAGTCTTCAAACTTCCTGGCCAGATCGGTCTTGACCTTGGGGCACTGGGCGGGATTGACCGTGATGACGCTGTACTGGTTGAACAGGGCCTTGTCGCCTTCAACCACGATAGCCAGCGGGTTTTTGTCGCCCATCTTGTCGGCAAAGGTGATCCAGGTTCCACGGTCGGTGAGGGCGTAGGCCTGCTTTTCGGCAGCCATGTTCAGGGTGGAAATCATGCCCTGCCCCGCAGAAAAATACTTGGGATCCTTGTCGGGCACGATGTTGCTCTGCTGCCACAGCTTCTGCTCCGCCTTGTGCGTGCCGGACTGGTCGCCACGGCTCACAAAGCCCGCCCTGGTATCCAGAATACGCTTGAGCGCCTCGGCAGTGGTCTGCCCCTTCACGCCAGCGGGGTCTGCCACAGGGCCAACGATCACAAAGTCATTGTACATGACCTGACGGCGGTCCACGCCATGCCCGGCCTTAACGAATTCAAGCTCAGCCGAAGGCGCATGCACCAGCAGCACGTCGGCATCGCAATTTTTGGCGATTTCAAGGGCTTTGCCGGTGCCCACGGCAACCCACTTCAGCTCAATGCCGGTTTCCTGCTTGAAGACAGGCTCCAGATATTCGAGCAGGCCGGAATCCTGCGTGCTGGTGGTGGTTGCCATCATGAGAGTATCGGCGGCCAGAACTGGCACGGCGCAGGCCATGTAGCCCGCGGCGCAGGCCAGGAGCAGAAAACGGGGTAAACGGAACATGGATCAGACTCCTTTTGAAGAGGTAATCTTGAAAGACCAACTCTGTTCAGCGCGACGTTAATCACGCTATCATGAAAAAGCGGGACATAAAAGATTGCAAAAGAAGGCCAAAACAGGGCGGCAACAAATCGGCTCCATGCGGGCCGCAGCCGATATCAGAAACAAAAACTACTCGGCCACCAGCCGAACGGCGCTGGAGGCAAAATGGGCATACACCTTTTTGCCGTCACGCAGATGCATGTTGTCCAGCGTGCAGGTGTCTACCGTTGCCCGCAGGGTTGTGCCGTCTGGCAAGCCAACGCAGACAAAGGTTTCCACCATGTCCGAGTGCAGGCTGTCCACCACGCCCTTGACGCAGTTGGCAAGACTCATGGACGATTTTTCAAGGCTCAGGACTATACGCTCCGGGTCTACCCGCACGCTCAGCACCTGATTTTCGTGCACTTCATGCAGGGCGGCTTCTTCCGGTGTGCAGGCCGCCGCGAGCCTGAAATCTGAAAAAGTGGTTATCTCCACATATACCTTGCGCATGCCGGTAAATATGCGGGTAACAATGCCCCAAAAAAGATTGGTTCCGTCATCGGCCTCTCCGCCGTGGCAGGCGCTTGCCGAGGTGTCTTTTCCTTGAGCCTGCGAGGTGAGCAGCTTGCGCGCCTCGCCGTCAGAAAAGTTCAGAAAGGCCAGCAGTTGGTCAGCATCCTGCTGCCCAAGAAATTTGAGCACCAGCGGCATGGGCACGTGCAGTTCCAGCAGTTCAAGCCCGCGCGAATAACGTATGGCGCGAGGCCCCACGCAGGCAGAAGGCAGGTCCATCAAGCTGCCCACTGCGTAAAATTTCTTGCGCAGAAAGCTCTGGTCAAACTGTAAAAAATCCGGCTCGGCCGCCTGCGGCAGGCCAAGAATGCGCCGGATATTGCGCATGGCGCTCACAGGCAGCAGAATTTCGCGCGCGTTGGAACCAGAAACGCGCAGCATGCCCGTGACGGTATCGATGGATGAACGAGGCTCCAGCGCCAGCACTTCGCCCAGCCGCAAGCCGCCGTAGCGCATAAGCAGAAAAATCAGGTGCAGACGCGCACGCATGGTTTTTTGCGTGCGGGTTGAGGCCTCGGCCTCCCACTGTTCCCAGCACAGGGTCAGGCCTTCGAGTTGTTGGCGGGTCAGATGATTACGCATAATTTTCTTGGGCGAGAATAGCAGGTTGCACAGCCGCTGTCAGCTATGCCTTTTTTGACCTCCGATACTGCTTCTTGATGAATCTCGGATCGCGTAGCGCATAACTTGGCTTTCAAGTGGTGGCACACCAAGAACCTTCACGCAACAGTCCGCCGAAGCTGCACAACTTCGGCGGACTTTGCATTTATAAACGGGTGGTTCCGGGGAACCCGTTCAGATAACCTCTCGGTTATCTGGACGCGCTCTGGCCAGTGAACTTTCCAGCTACTTTTATCAGTTCGGCAAGCAGGCCCAGAGTCTGTTTGCCTTCTGCGCTGCCAAGCGCCCCAATAAGGCCAAAAACGCCCGTGGGCTTCACGTTGGCAGTGTCGATCTCGCCCAGCATGCCGATCAGGTTCGTGATCTTGGCTTGCAGGTCGGGGTCGGCAAGGCGCTGCAACTGGCTGATCAAAAAGGCCAGGCCCTCGCCTGTTTTGGCAATGTCTTCCGGGCTCATGGAGCCAAGCAGGTTGCCACCGGCGTTTTTAAGCGCAGACATCTTTTCAAACACGCCATCCTTTTCCCACTCGCCCATTTTTTCAATGATGTGCGGAAAGGTCGGCGCAAACGCAGGGTGCAGAATCTTCCACAGATCGGTGGCGTTCTCGAGCTGGTCGAGCAGCCACGTAAGCCTGGGAACAGTCAGCAAGCCCTTTCGGCCCAGATCCAGAATGTCGTCAAGCGTTACCCTGCCGTTGAGGGTTTCCATCTCTTCAACAATAAGGCGGAAGGCATGGTTTCCAATGGGCGTCAGTTCGCTCAGCAGCATGCTGCTGCTTTCCTTGCTTGCTTGAAGGTCGCTGAGCCTGCCTTCAATGGCTTCCAGCCGCTCAAGAATTTTATCTTCAGGTGTCATATGATCCCTCCGGTCTACTTGCTTCTCAGCAAGGAGGCATCTTTCCCTGCAAGATACATATTGGGTTCAAACGGGAGCTCATGGCCTTTCAGCATGAGGTTGTAATACACCCACTTGAACATGAGCTTACCCCAATAGTTGATGTGGCTTTCGCCCAGCAGCTCAAAGGGGCCAACGCCAGGCAGCGGGAACATGCCCGGCAGGGGTTCCACAGCGTAGCTGAAGTCGATGAGCGAGGCCTTTTCAAAACCTGTGACGATAAAGCAGTTGGTGTGGCCGTCAAACCTGTAATAGTTGTCGGTTCCTTCAATGTCGGCCATCAGGTTCTGGGCGATCACGTCTGCTTCAAAGTGGGCCACAGACCCGGCTTTTGACGCGGGGACGTTTGTTGCGTCGCCGATGATGTACATGTTCTCGAACTTCTTGGACTTCAGCAGTTCCTTGTCCGTATCAATAAAGCCGGTCACGTCGGAGACTTCAGATTCGATAAGGAATTCCTGCCCAAGGTTCGGGGGAATGCTCACCAGCAGGTCGTAGGGGATTTCATCGCCAGTGACGGAAGAGATCACGGCGCGGTCGGCTTCTACGCTGTCCACAGTCCAGTTGGTTGTGACCTTGATGCCTTTCTGCTCGCACAGCGCGCCAAGAATGTTGTTTGCCACAGGCTTGGTGAAGGCACCCGTAAGCGGCGTGACAAGCTCAATCTCCACATCTTTGCGCACGCCCATTTTTTGCAGGTACCAGTCGGCCATGTACACAAATTCCAGAGGCGCGACCGGGCACTTGATGGGAGTTTCGCAAATGTGGAGAACAAGCCGACCCTTTTTGAAGTGCTTCAGCTTGTCGCCAAGCGCCGCAGCGCCGTCATGGGTGTAGAAGTTGTGGATTTTGCCGCCCCAGTCGTCCAGAAGGCCGGGCACTTCATCGGGAGCGATTCTTGCGCCAGAGGCAACAACAATCCAGTCATAGGTGTGGGTGCTGTTTTTGCATTCAACCTTTCGCTGGATAGGATCAACAGCGGTGATCGTATCAATCACAAAGTTAACTCCGCGGCTGATAAAATCCTTTTTGGGACGGACGCAACCCTGCGGCGTATCAACTCCAAACGGAATCAGGAGCCAGCCGGGCTGATAGTGATGGACGGGATCCCGGTCAATCAGCGTTATTTCCCATTCTCTTTCACTCAAGAGCTTTCTCATTTTCGTGGCGATCATGGTTCCGCCAGCGCCAGCACCAAGAATAAGCAGTTTTTTCATGCAATTAACCCCAAATAAAGTATATAGCAGTGCGCCATAAAAAGGTTTCCCTACTACAACCAGCCACAATCATTGCGCGCCGATATCATAGTAAGATGGTATTATTTGCTTACTACCACAGCTAATTTTCAACTGCACTAATTATGTCAATAAAAATGGACATATATCATTTAATACCTACTAACTAAGTATTTTATTGCGCGCATATGCATACCTGCCTGCGACCTGTGGCAGGGACTATTATTCTGGAAAATTAGGAGGATGCATGAAACTCCCAACAAGCGTGGCTATTGCTGAGGGCTATCGAAAAATGAGAGGCAGGCGTAGGCTGATAAAGAAGGATGTGTGTGTTCCTTGGCAAATAATCACTTTATAACCCTGGTTTATGGAAAAATTCAAATGCATGCACATAATAACAAATTATTATTCCTTATTTCCTTAACTATACTGCTCATATGTTCCTGCACAATTGATTCAACTTCCCCTTCAGAACCTGCGAAAAAAGAGGCCAATTCTATTGCAGCAACCAGAAAAATGGCGCCAACTGAAAGTTATATTCATAATTTTATGGAGACTGTGCGCCAGTATTGGGCATTTTCATCACCACTGGATGAATCTATGGCTTGCACAATAGATGTGGATGTCTCGCCAGACGGAGAAATTGTAGCATACAAGCTTATAAAAAGCTCCGGAAACAAGTATTTTGATAACTCCGCCCTGAACGCCTTAGTGCGAACCCAGAGAAGCGGCGTACGGCTCCCGCCGCCAGAGCCTCTCCCCAAGGGTCTGACCATTATTTTCAACCTGCCTAAAAGCAGCAGGCGGTGAAGCAGCAGGGCAAAGAGCGCAGTGTTAAAACACCGAAAAGCAAAAAATACATCAAATTTGCCATTACTCAGGTAACACAAAGAAGGCCGCCTTTTGGGCGGCCTTCTTCAATTATGGGCATGTTTTTCAGCCAGATCAGTAGAAATTCCCGTGCAAGGCCGCTCAGGCCGCTTCCCGCCCGACAAAATACTTGCGGCGAATATACAGGGCCACATTCACTAGGGCGATCAGCACCGGCACTTCCACCAGGGGGCCGATAACCGCCACAAAGGCCTCGCCGGAATTGAGACCGAACACGGCAATGGCTACGGCAATGGCAAGCTCAAAGTTGTTGGACGCAGCGGTGAACGACAACGTTGCTGATTGCTCGTAGTTCGCCCCTGCCCGCCATGAGAGGTAAAATGAAAGCAGGAACATGATAAGAAAATACACCAAGAGAGGGATAGCAACCTTCACCACATCCATGGGCAACTGCACAATGTACTCGCCCTTGAGGGAGAACATCACAACAATGGTGAACAGCAGCGCCCGCAACGTCCATGGGCTGATACGGGGAATAAAAACATTCTCGTACCAGTCCAGCCCCTTGACCTTGAGGCCGTAAATGCGAGAAACAACGCCCCCGATAAAGGGGATGCCAAGGTAGATGAACACGCTTTCGGCAATCTGCCCCATGCTCACATCCACCACCGCCCCCGAAAGGCCAAGCCAGCCGGGCAGCACGGTGATGAACACATAGGCGTAGACGGAAAAAAACAGCACCTGAAATATGGCATTAAAGGCCACAAGCCCCGCGCAATATTCCCTGTCGCCACCGGCAAGGTCGTTCCACACAATGACCATGGCAATGCACCGGGCAAGGCCGATCAGTATGAGTCCCACCATGTAGCTGTTGTTGCCGGAAAGAAAGGCTATCGCCAGCAAGAACATAAGAATCGGGCCGATCACCCAGTTTTGCACCAGCGAAAGCAGCAAAACCTTTTTATCGCGAAACACCCGGCCAAGCTGCTCGTATTTCACTTTCGCCAGCGGCGGGTACATCATCAGGATAAGACCGATGGCAATGGGAATATTGGTGGTGCCCACCTGAAAAAAGTTGATGACGTTCTTTACACCCGGCGTAGCCCAGCCAAGCCCCACGCCCGCAAACATGGCGAGAAAAATCCACAGGGTCAGGAACCTGTCGAGAAATGAAAGTCGCTGCAAAGTTGACTGACTCATAATTTCTACCCCTTAGTGCGCGGCAATGCCGTCAAGAGTGCTCTGCAAGGTGCCTGCATCCATTGCTGGGTTGGCCTCCAGCTTCTGCGCCAGGGCTGTTACGCGCCTGCGCAGAACCTCCAGCGTTTCGGCAAAGGCAGCCCTGATTGTGGCCTCATCCCCCAGCACCTTGGCAGGGTCAGGCATACCCCAGTGGCTGCGCACTACAGACCCAAAATACACCGGGCAGGCTTCACCCGCCGCATCGGCGCACAGGGTTATGACCACCGAGGGTTTTTCCGGCAAATCATCCCATGATTTGCTTGCAAGGCCTTCGGTGGAAATTCCGGCCTCGGCCAGAGCCTCAAGAGCGCGGGGGTGCACATAGCCCGCAGGCTTGCTGCCCGCACTCCGCGCTGTAACCCCAACCGGGGCCATAGACCGGAAAAGAGCCTCGGCAATGATCGAACGGCAGGAATTGCCCGTGCACAAAAAAAGGATGTTCATAGTTGCCTCTGGTATGGGGTTCAAAGAAGAGGTTCAAAACACCGCCGTCAGCACTGGAGTTGCATTCATGCCGCCCCCTCATTTAGGGGCACCTTTTCCAGGGTCACTCAAGGCTGCCCTCTGGATCAGGGGCATTGTCCCCGCAACAGTCGGGCAGAAACACCGCATTTACGCCACTCTCACGGCGATACGCCCTGCACTGTTCGGGATGGGCAGAGCAGCACTCGGCGGTCAGATAGGATATTGTTTCAAGCATCAAGGGGATGTTTGCCCGGTAGCGCGTGTTGCGCCCCTCGCGCTCCATACTGGCAAGCCCGCTGTGGACAAGGGTTTTCAGATGAAAAGAAAGGTTGGTCTTGGGGATATCCGCCAGGCGTGAAAGCTCCCCCGCCACCAGACCGTCAGGGGCATGCTTGACAAGCAGGCGAAAAATGCAAAGGCGCGCCTCGGACGTAAGGGCTTCAAACACCTGGGTAGCTTTTTTTGTTTCCATTGGACAATCATTCAACACCAATTGAACAATGTCAAGCGTGCTGACAACGAAAACAACCATCGGCCTTAATACAAATTTTATACTCCCGGCCCAAGTTTAACACCCATTTTATGCGCTTTTTCATACCGTGTTCCCGTGGGCAAGGTTCAATCCCCACAGGAGGACGTTATGGAAAACATGATCGGGCAATGCCTGCTATACATCACACTGCTCGCCCTGCTGGCATGGCCGCTGGGCATTTACATGGGCAAGGTCATGGACGGCGAACCGTTCTGGCTGCAAAAGGTGCTGGCCCCATGCGAGCGCGGCCTGTACCGCGTCTTGGGCATCAACCCGGCGGAACAGATGGGCTGGAAGCGTTATCTTGGCTGCGTGCTTGCTTTCAGTGTCGTGAGCATTGCGGCACTTATGCTGCTGCTCATGGCGCAGGGCAGCCTGCCCCTGAATCCGCAGGGCATCGCGGGTACAAGCTGGGATCTGGCTCTGAACACGGCGGTGAGCTTTGTCACCAATACCAACTGGCAGGCATACTCGGGCGAAAACGCCATGGGCTATCTGGCCCAGATGGCGGGGCTTACCGTGCAGAACTTTGTTTCCGCCGCTGTGGGCATTGCGGTGCTGTTCGCCTTAATCCGGGGGCTGCGCGCACGAAAACCAGAAGCATCCGGCGGGACTGATGCTTCCGTCACGCCAGCCGTTTCAGGTCTTGGCAACTTCTGGGCAGACGCCACCCGCGCCACTCTGTATATTCTTGTGCCGCTCTCCCTGGTACTTTCCCTGCTGCTCATCTGGCAGGGCGTGCCGCAGAATTTTTCACCGTACAAAACCGTGGCCCTGCTTGAGCCGCTTACAACTGAAGACGGGGCCACCGTTACGGAACAGATGATCCCCTTGGGGCCGCAGGCTTCGCAGGTTGCGCCCAAGCAGCTTGGCACCAATGGCGGCGGCTACAACGGCGTCAATTCCGCCCACCCGCACGAAAACCCCACGCCCCTTGCAAATATGCTGGAAATGCTGGCCCTGCTGCTCATTCCCGCAGGGCTGTGCTTCACCTTTGGCAGGCAGATCAAGGACATGCGTCAGGGCGTAGCCATATTCATCACCATGACCCTGCTGCTGACCGCCGCCATCGGCTTCACTGCCTGGGCAGAGCAGAGCGCCACCCCGCAACTGGCCCAGACCGGGCAGACAGATCTTGCGGCCCGCAGCGGCCTGCTGGCTCAGGCCGGGGGCAATATGGAAGGCAAGGAAGCGCGCTTCGGCATAACCAATAGTGCCATCTGGGCAGCCGCCACAACCGCCGCTTCCAATGGTTCGGTCAACGCCATGCACGACAGCCTCACGCCGTTGGGCGGGCTGGTTCCCATGGTGCTCATGCAGTTGGGCGAAGTTGTTTTTGGCGGTGTTGGCAGCGGCCTGTACGGCATGCTGGCCTTTGTGCTGCTGACCGTCTTTATGGCTGGGCTGATGGTGGGCCGCACCCCAGAATATCTGGGCAAGAAGGTGGAACCCTTTGAAATGAAGATGGCCGTTGTGGTCTGTCTGACCACGCCGGTAGCAATCCTGATCGGGGCAGGTCTGATGAGCCTTGTTCCGCAGGTTGTGGAAAGCCTGAACAACGCCCTGCCCCACGGCTTCAGCGAGCTGCTCTATGCCGCCACCTCCGCCGGGGCAAACAACGGTTCCGCCTTTGCCGGGCTGAATGCCAACACGCCTTTTCTGAATGTGCTGCTAAGCGCGCTCATGCTTGCCGGGCGCTTTGTGCCCGTGGCAGCCATCCTTGCCGCCGCTGAGAGCATGGCGGGCAAAAAGACCGTGGCTGCAAGTTCCGGCACGCTCTCCACCAGCAACGGCATGTTTGTTTTTCTGCTCATATTTGTGGTGCTGCTGGTGGGCGCTCTGAGTTTCTTCCCCGCTCTGGCTCTTGGCCCCGTGGCCGAACATCTGCAAATGGCGCGTTAATTAGCGCGCTCAATAATAAAGGATACAGCCATGTCAGCCAAAACTGCACATGCCCCGCGCAACACCCGGATGCTCCGGCGGGCCCTTGGCGACTCGTTCATCAAGCTGGCCCCGCACATTCAGGTGCGCAATTTTGTCATGTTCACCGTATACCTTTCCGCCATCATGACCACGGCCCTTGCTCTGGCAGGGGCGTGGGGATTGATGCCCGCCCTTGCAAACCAAAGTGCTTTTGCCTGGGCGATCGCCGCCATACTCTGGTTCACGGTGCTCTTTGCCAACTTTGCGGAAGCCATTGCCGAAGGCCGGGGCAAGGCGCAGGCCGACAGCCTGCGCAAATCGCGCAAGAGTGTTGACGCCCGCAAGCTGCCGGACCCTGCGCAGCACGATGCCTTTGTGATGACCTCCTCCACCGAGCTGAAACCCGGCGACCACGTGCTTGTGCTGGCAGGCGAGATGATCCCTGCCGACGGCGATGTGGTAGAAGGGGCCGCTTCTGTGGATGAAAGCGCCATCACGGGCGAATCCGCCCCGGTCATCCGGGAGAGCGGCGGCGACCGCAGCGCCGTCACCGGCGGCACCACTGTGCTTTCCGACTGGCTGGTGCTGCGCGTTACCAGCGAGGTTGGACGCAGCTTTCTGGACAAAATGATCGCCATGGTCGAAGGGGCCGCCCGCCAGAAAACCCCCAACGAAATAGCCCTGAATATCCTGCTGGTGGCGCTTACGGTCATTTTTCTGCTGGTCACGGGCACACTGTGGTGCTTTGCCCGCTTTGCGGCAGATCAGAACCATGCGGCAAACCCGGCGGACGTTACCTCGCTGGTGGCGCTCTTTGTCTGCCTGGCCCCAACCACCATCGGCGCGCTGCTTTCGTCCATAGGCATTGCAGGCATGAGCCGCCTCAATCAGGCCAATGTGCTTGCCATGAGTGGACGCGCCATTGAAGCTGCTGGCGATGTGGATGTGCTCCTGCTCGACAAGACAGGCACCATAACCCTTGGCAACCGGCTGGCCGTCAGCTTTATACCTGTGGACGGGCACGCCGGGCAGGAACTGGCGGAGGCCGCCCGCCTTGCCTCGCTTGCGGACGAAACCCCCGAGGGCCGCAGCATTGTGCAACTGGCAAACAGCCTGTTCCCGCAGGGCGACGCAACACTCCCTGAAACGAATACAGTCTTTGTTCCCTTTTCCGCGCATACCCGCATGAGCGGTGTTGACGCGTCGGGCTCCTCCATACGTAAAGGCGCGGCAGACGCCGTGCGGGCTTTTGCGGAGCAGCTTGGCGGACATTTGAGCACCCAGTGCGATGAAGTGGTGCAAAGCATTGCCCGCCAGGGCGGCACGCCCCTTGTGGTTGCCCGCGATGCCGCAGTGCTTGGCGTGATCCACCTCAAGGACGTCATCAAGGACGGCGTGCGCGAAAAATTTGGCGAACTGCGCCGCATGGGCATCAGGACAGTCATGATCACGGGCGACAATCCGCTTACTGCCGCCGCCATTGCCGCCGAGGCCGGGGTGGACGACTTTCTGGCCGAGGCCACGCCGGAGACCAAGCTGAACCTTATCAGGGACTATCAGGCCAAGGGACATCTGGTAGCCATGACGGGCGACGGCACCAACGATGCCCCGGCTCTGGCGCAGGCGGATGTGGCGGTTGCCATGAACACGGGCACGCAGGCCGCCAAGGAAGCGGGCAACATGGTTGATCTGGATTCTTCGCCCACCAAGCTGCTGGATATCGTGCGCATCGGCAAGCAGTTGCTCATGACGCGCGGCAGCCTCACCACATTTTCCCTTGCCAATGATGCGGCAAAATACTTTGCCATCATCCCGGCCCTGTTCATGGGCCTGTACCCCGGCCTTGCCACACTCAACATCATGGGCCTGCACAGCCCGCAGAGCGCCATACTGGCGGCCACCATATACAATGCCCTCATCATTGTGGCCCTCATTCCACTGGCTTTGCGCGGCGTGCCCTACCGGGAGGAAAGCTCCGAACTGCTATTGCGCCGCAACCTCTTTATCTACGGCCTTGGCGGGCTCGCGGCCCCCTTTGTCGCCATCAAACTTATTGACCTCTGCCTGGTCGGCCTTGGGCTGGCCTGAGGAGAAGCATCATGTCCATCACAATATTGCTGCGCCGTTCTCTGGTTTTTCTGTGCATCATGACGGCCCTCACCTGCGTCTATACCGGCGCGCTCACCCTGGCGGGCAAGGCGCTGTTTCCCTTTCAGGCCGAAGGCAGTATCATTACCGCCAAGGGCAGGCAGTACAGCACATTGCTAGGGCAGCCCTTCACAGCCGCCAACCACCTGTGGGGGCGCCCCGTGAGTGCAGACACCGCCACCTATACCGACAACGGCAGGCCACTGCTCTACGCCGGGCCAAGCAACAAAAGCCCTGCCACAGCCGCATACGCTACAACGTTGCGGGAGCGCGCGGCACGCATCCGGCTGGCGCATCCGGAAAAATCCGGCCAGCCCATTCCAGTGGATCTGCTGACGGAATCAGGCAGCGGGCTTGATCCGCATATTTCGACAGCCGCCGCAGAATTTCAGGTGGAGCGGCTGGCCCGCGCCACAGGTTTTACGGCTGCGGAAGTGCGCCGCACCATCGCCATGTATACGCAAGGGCGCACCCTGGGGCTGCTGGGCGAGGCGCGGGTCAACGTGCTTGAAGTCAATCTGGCGCTGGAAGGCCTGCTGCCCAACGGGCACGGGGTTTCAGGGGCCTCGGACGCGGCTCCCCGCTGAATGCCGCGCGGCATACGAACCTGAGAACAACCATGACAGACAGCTACAAACGCCCATCCCCCGATGCCCTGCTTGCCCAGTTGCAACAGGCGGCTCCGGGCGGCAAGCCCCTTGCTGGCGAGGCGGGTGCGCCGTCACGCCCATCGCCCAGAGGCTTGCTCAAAATATTTTTTGGCTATGCGGCTGGCGTGGGCAAGACATATTCCATGCTGCGAGCGGCCCACGCCGCTCAGGAGCAGGGGCACAGCATTGTTGTGGGCTATGTGGAGCCACACCCAAGGCCGGAAACAGCGGCCCTGCTGCCAGGTCTTGAGGCCGTGCCGCCCCTGCGGATCGAGCACAGGGGCATCACGCTCAACGAACTTGATGTGGATGCCGTGCTGGCCCGCAAGCCGGAAATCGCCCTTGTGGACGAGCTTGCCCACTCCAACACGCAGGGCTGCCGCAACCTCAAGCGCTTTCAGGATGTGGAGGAGCTGCTTCAGGCGGGCATATCCGTATGGACCACGGTTAACGTGCAGCATCTGGAAAGCCTCAACGATGTGGTTGCCGCCATGACCGGAGTAGTGGTGCGCGAGCGCATACCCGACAGCGTGTTTGACGGGGCCGATCAGGTGGAACTGGTTGATCTGGAGCCAGACGAGCTTGTATCCCGCCTGCGCGAAGGCAAGATATACGCCGAGGCTCAGGCGCAGCGGGCGCTGGGGCACTTTTTTCTGCCCGCGAATCTCATCGCTTTGCGGGAGATTGCCCTGCGCCGCATGGCCGACCGCGTCAACCGGCGGGCATCCGCCACTGCCGGAGGGCAGGAAACAGGGCGGCAGATCAAGGAGCACATTCTCATCTGCCTTTCAGGCGCGCCCAGCAATGCAAGGGTTATCCGCACCGCCGCGCGCATGGTGGAGGCCTTTCGGGCTGATTTCACCGCCCTTTTTGTGCAAAACACCGCGCCGCGCCGCAGTGACGCCAAAAGCCGCGACACCCTGCGCGACAACCTGAAGCTGGCGGAAGATCTGGGTGCGGTTATCGTGACCCTGCACGGCGAGGATGTTCCCGCCCAGATAGCGGAATACGCGCGCATGAGCGGGGTGAGCAAGATTGTGGTGGGCCGCTCCCCGGCTGGCGGATGGCTGTTCCGCAAGAGCAAAACGCTGGTGGAACGCCTTGCCGAACTTGCGCCGGAAATGGAAACCTACATCATCCCCGATGCCGTGCCCGTGGGCAGAGCGCCCGGACATACCGGGCCGTTGTTTGCGGCGCTCAGAGCCTTGCGGGGCACAGCCCCCCGCTCCTGGCGGCAATGGTGCGCCACAACTGCGATCATGGCCGTATGCAGCGTCGCAGGTTTGCTCATGTTCTCGCTGGGCATGCCCAATGGCGTCATTGCGGGTCTGTACATGCTGGGAGTGTTGGGCGTTTCCATCCTCACCACCGGGCCATGGTACGGCGTGGCGGCCTCTGTAGCCGGGGTGGGCCTTTTCGATTTTCTGTTTGTTGAGCCTCGTTTCAGCTTTACCGTTTACGATACAGAGTATGTGGGGCTTTTTTGCGCGATGCTGCTGGTTTCCGCCGCCACCAGCGCCATCACGGGGCGGGCTCGCATGCAGGCGCGGCAAAGCGCGGTGCGGGCGCTGCATACGGAGCTGCTGCTGGGCAACAGCCGCCGCCTGCAAAAAGCCAAGGACGAACCAGCCATTCTGCTGGAAACTGCCCGCCAGCTCGGCACCCTGCTGGGGTGTGAAACAACGCTCTATTCCGTGCGACAAGGCCTGCTTGAAACCCGACCCGTTTTTCCCTACCGGGCTGACAAAATGCAGGGGTCGGGCAGCCCACGAGCTGCCTCCCGGCACAGCAAAAGCACGCCAAAGGACGAACTGGGCGTTGCGCAATGGGTTGCCAAGAATAACCGCCCTGCTGGCGCGGGAACAGATTCCCTGCCCGGATCGCGGCACAGCTTTATCCCCATCAGCAGTCAGTCTGCCGTGCTCGCCGTGGCCGAACTGCACGTTCTGCCGGGTCGCACGACTCCGCTTGCCGATGCCAACAGCAAAAACCTTGTTCTGGCCCTGGCAGGGGAATGCGCGCTGGCTCTGGAGAAGGAACGGCTCACGCAGGCCAACGCCAGCATTGCCGTACGTGCACAGCAGGAAAAACTGCGCGCCGATGTGCTGCGCTCCATCTCGCACGATCTGCGCACGCCGCTCACCGGCATCTGCGGCAATGCCGCCATCCTCGCCGGGCAGGGCGGCTCCGGCTCGCCGGAACGCAATGTGGCCCTTGCTTCCGCCATTGAGGAAGAAGCCCGCTACCTTGTGGGCATGGTGGAAAACCTGCTGGCCCTCACCCGTCTTGAGCAGCAGGATTTTACCCTTCGCCTTGAACCGGAACTGCTTGAAGATGTTATTGCCGAAGCCGTGCAGATCACCAGCCGCCGTGCAGCGCACCACGATCTGCGCGCGGAAATGCCCGAAAGCCTGCTCATGGCCCGCATGGACGCACGGCTCATGGTGCAGGTGCTGGTCAACCTGCTGGACAACGCCGTCAAACATACGCCAGAGGGAACAGCCATTCGCATACGCGCGAGGGCTGACGGCCCGTGGGTCAGGCTGGAAGTTGCCGACAATGGCCCTGGAATTTCAAAAGCGGAACAGAGCCGCATTTTTGACATGTTCCACTCCGCAGCCATAAAAAATGGCGATGGCCGCAGAGGCATGGGGCTTGGGCTGGCCTTGTGCCGCAGCATTGTGCAGGCCCACGGCGGAAGCATAGAGGTATTTGACAACACGCCGCATGGCGCGGTTTTTTCCATGACCTTGCCGCGCGAGACGGAAGAGTTCACCCTCCCGGCCTGACAGAAGGAGTATCCATGCCGCTAAATTCGCCAGCAGCGCCCCCCGCTGAGCAGAACGCCAACGGCGTCCCCGAGCGTATTCTTGTGGTGGAAGACGACAAGGTCATCCGCGCGCTTGTGACCACCACGCTTGAGAGCCACGGCATATCCTTTCTGACCGCCGCCACCGGGCGCGAGGCCCTTGCCGAGGCTTCGCGGGCAAATCCCGACGTCATACTGCTTGATCTGGGCCTGCCGGATATGGACGGAGTGGAGATCATCCGGGCGGTGCGCCAGTGGTCCATGCTGCCCATCATTGTGCTGAGCGCCCGAACCGAAGATGACGACAAGGTGGCCGCGCTGGATGCAGGCGCGGACGACTACCTTACCAAACCTTTCAGCGTTGATGAATTGCTGGCCCGGCTGCGTGCCGCCCTGCGGCGCGTTCGTTATGAACGCGGGCACATGGGCCGCAACGAAAGCAGCTTTGAAAATGGCGATCTGCGTATTGATTTTGCCGCAGGCTGCGTGAGCGTTGCCGGGCAACAGGTGCATCTTGCGCCCATGGAATACAAGTTGCTGTGCCTGCTGGCAAACAATGTGGGCAAGGTGCTTACGCACAAAACAATCCTGCAGGCCGTTTGGGGCAGTGCCCTGCCGCAGTCGCTTCCTTCATTGCGCGTGTTCATGGCAACACTGCGCAAAAAACTGGAGGCCGCCTCGCCGCAATGTGATTGCATCCGCACCCATGTGGGCATCGGCTACCGCATGAGCCGATATGAAGGCTGACTCGGGGGCTGCTGTTCCTTTGGCATTGCCCATGCCGTCCTTTTCCCTGTGCAACAGCCGGGCATACAGCTCTGTCTGTTAACACTGCTTTAAGACAAAAGAAGGCCGCGATTTCTCGCGGCCTTCCATATCAAGCGAATTTGGTCGACTTACCAGCGACGGGGGGCGGGCTTTTTGGGCTCAGCCTTGTTGATGCGAAGGGCGCGGCCGTCAAATTCCTTGCCGTCAAGAGCGGCAATGGCGTTGATGGCATCGGCGTCTTCCATTTCCACAAAGCCAAAGCCACGGGCGCGGCCGGTTTCGCGGTCGGAAACGAGCTTCACGGAAAGAACTTCGCCGTAGGGGCTGAACAGGGATTCAACGCCTTCCTGAGTGGCGGACCAGGGCAGATTGCCGACGTAGATAGAAGTAGCCATAAGGACTCCAGAGATTACGGGAGGTAGACTTTCCGCTTGGAGCCTTACCCATGTAAAGCCTCTGCAAAAAAATTTACTATACCCAATCAGTGATTGCCCGAACATAGTTTGGGGCATTTTCAATGTCAATAGATATTATTTTTTTCAAGCAAAAAACTGGGCCTGCCCGCTGGCGGCACCGCATTTCCCTACCTGCTCACAGTGTTTTTTGCCAAACTTCAGCTTTCTCAATTTTGTTTGGCACGAAATGCGGGTATACTATATTTTTTGGATAAGGAATACCCGCTAAAATTCGGTACCGCTATGCCCATACAGCAATCCGATTTTTTCAACGAAGCTTGGCAGGGAGTTTTTGCAGTGTATTGCCTGCCCGCCAACCGACATGCTTCTGCAACAGCAGACTGCCGATAATCCTTAACGCAAAGCTAACGCCCCCCCCGATATGTTTCAACATACATAATGGTAGCGGAAAGGCCGCAACTACGCCGCAACCATTGTCTCCGCAGCCACAGCTGCGTATACGCCGATGCTGCCACATGGGCGTATCCCCTTCCCTCCTCCTGCGCGAAGCGCCCTGATAAACCAGGGCGCTTCCTGCGCATGGCAGTACAAAAGCCCCCAAATAGGCTTTTGTACTGCCAACCTCAACCTTGCTCCACAAAAAAAGCCGACACTCGGGAGAGAGTCGGCCTTTGCCAGATGGCATAGCTGGTTAAATACACTGCGAGCTGCGGTGTGAAATGTGCACGCCCTGGCATGCGCCTTCCCCAGTCTAACTCGGGGTGTATTTGTAAAAGCTGTAACTGCCCGCTCTGCCGTGGCTTTTCTAATTGATCCAGGAACTCAGGGCGTCAACAATCTTGCGGGCCTGATCCGCGCTGGAAATGTTGAATTTGGACTGCTGGCGGTATTCGCCCCCCGCCTTTTTGTAGCGGCGGATAACGTACATGTCCGGGCCAAAACAGTCTTTTTCCGGCTGCCACTGCTGGTAGCGAAAAAGAATGGTAGTCCACGCGCCCTTGCTCAGCACAACCTTGTCCAGTTCGTTAACGATCACTTGACCGTTTTCCTCAAACTGCACTGTGAGATCATCAATTGTTTCGTTCAAAAAAAGCCCCCAAAGTAGGCATAATTAACGTAGTAACGGCAAGCAAAGGCCAAACGTTACCTTCCGGGCCTTGCGGCCATCCGGCACCGACGGGCAACAGCGCTTTTGACAGAAAACTTACCCGGCGTGTTCGACCAGTATCCCTTTGACGTTTTCCGGCAGTTCCGGCTTCTTCAACACCATCTCGGCGGGGCCGGGGCCATAATTTTTGGCCATCTCGCCAGCAGAAGCGGAAAGAGCCATCAGTTCTTCCGCCGTGGTCAGAGAACTGCCGCTTACATACTTTCTCCCAACGATATCCAGCACGAGGTCATTGGGATTGACGGGTTTGACAACACTATTGTCCATATGCGCCTCCCTCACGTTAGGGCATCAGAATAGCTTTTTCCTCCGCCCTCTGCAAGCGTTGCCGCCTGTATGCCTACTGACGCAACAAAACCAGCGTGTAGCGTTCCACCGGGGCAAAATCATCCGTAAGCGCCGGGGTGGCAAAAGGGTCTGCACCCGTGTACCTGCTTGCCAGCATGTCGGCAAGGCGCAAACCGCCTGAAGGAGCATTTTCTGTGCCTGCCGCCGCTAGGGATGGCAGCGCGCCCGCGGTGCTGTCGGGCCGCTGCTCGGGAAAAGCGGCAAGCATAAGGTTTTGCAGTTTGTCGGGTGGTTCGCCGCCAGCGCAATACACCTGCACCTCGGCAAAAGACTGCCGCAACGCGTTGAAAATCCCCTGAAACAGGCGGCCATCCGGCCCTTCCACCGCGGAAATAACGTTCATGAGTACAACCCCGCCAGGAGCCACCGCCCGCCGCAGAGCGGCGGCAGCCTCGCGCGTTCCCATCTGGAAAGGCACTGCGTAGTGCGAGTTAAAAACATCCACAAACACCAGATCATACTGATCGCGCTGACGGTTCAGAAAAGCCCTGGCATCCTCGTGGCGCACACTCAGGCGGGGATCGTCGCGCAGCGAAAACCAGCGCCGGGCTGTTTCCGTCATGGCCGGGTCAAGCTCCACAACTGTCACGCGCGCGGTCTTGGGCTTTGCCAGAGGGGAATTATCAGCCAGCAACCATTTGGGAACAGAATATCCGCCGCCGCCAAGCATGAGCACCCGGCTCGCATGGGGCGTAAAATGCGGCCCCAGCGCGTAAAACTGGGTGTACCGGAAATACAGTTCATTGGGGGCATCAAGATACATGCCCGACTGGCTGTAACCGGGGTCAGTAGCCATAAGGCGCACGGGCCTGCCATTCTGCGCCCAGTCTACGCCTTCAAAAATGCGGATGCTGTTATAGGGGCTTTCCACGAGATGGCTCATGGCCCTGCCATCCTGCCAGCGGCCATAGCTTGCCGCCACCACAGCCATAAGCCCGCATACAGCCAGCAGCACGGCGCGCAACCGTACCCGCCCCCCGCCGTTGCACAGCGAAAGCCCCAGCATGGCCGCAGCCACACCCCACAAGATGCTCGTGCTGCCCAAAAAGGATATGAGAATAAAGCCGCCCAGAAAGGTTCCTACAATACTGCCAGCAGTGGAAAGGGCGTAAAGCCTGCCCACGGTTGCACCTGAGGAATCCACGCTCTCGATGCGCAGGCGCATGGCATAAGGCGTCACCATGCCGAAAAAAAAGGCGGGCAGGGCAAAAATGCACACCGCCGCCAGAACCGCCGCCGCATACAGGTTGCCCACGGCAGCCGTCACCCATTGGCCGATGGCCTCATGGCACAAAGCCGTCAGCCCGCTGCCAAGGCCTGCCCCGGCCAGAGCCAGGGCCAGCCCGCGCCGGGAAAGGGTTCTGTCGGCCAGCCGCCCACCTGCCCATGCACCCACGGCAAGGCAGGCCAGCACCACGCCTATAAGGCTTGTCCACACTACGGCAGATGTTCCCACATGCGGGGCCAATACCCGCGCGCCGACCATTTCAAGCACCATGACCAGCGCGCCGCTCATAAAAACTGTCAGTTCGAGCATACTGCTCCTGTGGCAGGTTGTGCGGCGGATGCAGGATTCAGACCCCGCCGCTGCTTTATTTCGACATGCCAGCCTACTCGCGCCGCTGGCCAAAAAAGTCGTGCAGCAAGGAGGCGCATTCCTCAGAAAGCACGCCGCCCATGTGCCATACCCGGTGATTGGCGCACTGGGCGTCAAAATATTCGGCGCGGGAAACAACCGCCCCGGCCAGGGGGTCGGCTGCGCCGTACACAAGCCCCGCAATGCGCGCATGGATTATGGCGGCGGCGCACATGGCGCAGGGTTCAAGCGTCACCACCAGCACGCACTGGTTGAGCCTGTAGTTGCCAAGCGCAGCCCCGGCGGCCCGTAGCGCCAACACCTCGGCATGGGCGGTGGGATCATTGCCGCCGATGGGCGCATTGCCGCAACAGGCAAGAATGCGCCCATCCGGAGCCACCACCAGCGCGCCTACAGGCACCTCGCCCGCAGCGCCGCTGGCGCGGGCCTTTTCCAGAGCAAGCCGCATCAGCCCCTGCCAGGTATGGCCCGGCGGGGGCGGCGTTAACGGCCCGGCAGGAGAAAAGGTCCGCGCGTCAGAGCTATCCGTATTCATACGGCGACTAAATAATTACC
This sequence comes from Desulfovibrio desulfuricans, assembly GCF_024460775.1. Classification (NCBI taxonomy): domain Bacteria; kingdom Pseudomonadati; phylum Thermodesulfobacteriota; class Desulfovibrionia; order Desulfovibrionales; family Desulfovibrionaceae; genus Desulfovibrio; species Desulfovibrio desulfuricans. Next base: position 63,211 of record NZ_JANFYZ010000011.1, read on the forward strand.
CTGCACAATTGGGCAACCACTTCTTCGGGCGTGTCGCAAACCGTAATGAGTTTGTTGATTTCACCTTCTTTGATGAAGCCCCGCGCAGCCATGGTCTTGCGCATCCATTCCAGCAGGCCGCTCCAGTAGCTTGAATCGTACAGAATAATGGGAAAGGGCCGTGTGCGACCGGTCTGGGCCAGCACAAAGGCCTCGGAAAGCTCATCAATGGTCCCCATACCGCCGGGCATAACCACGTAGGCCATGGCATATTTGACAAACATGAACTTGCGGATGAAAAAGTAGCGGAAATTACAGCGTGTTTTTACATACTGGTTGCAACCCTGTTCATGCGGCAACTGGATGTGCAGGCCAACGGAAACTCCGCCTGCCTTGCACGCGCCCTTGTTGGCGGCTTCCATAATACCGGGGCCGCCGCCGCTGATGATGCCAAATCCAGCTTCTACGAGCAGGCGCGAAATTTTTTCAGCATCTTTATATTCCTGCGAATCCGGCTTGCACCGCGCAGTGCCAAAAAGGGATATGCATTTGACCTTGAGCGCGTTGAGCGTATCAAGCGCCTCCACCATTTCCGCCATGATGCGGAAGGTGCGCCAGGATTCTGTGGTGACGGAAGTGAGATCGTCAATCATGTTCTGTTGCAGTTCAGGCATGAATGCTCCTTGTTCCTCTTGAAGTATGGGGGGAGGCCTGCACGCAAAAGACGCCGTACGGGCCCATAACTTTCAGTATATGTGGGCCTTCGGCCAAAGGCAATGCGGGAACATTGCCGACTGGGCCCTTGCTTGACGCTGGGGCGCGCTTGCGGCTATGGAAAAAAGTCTCCTTGCGTCTTTTCCGCCTTGTATCGCGGTCAGCAAGGGGCTTGCGGCCTCTCAAGCCGCCAACCCTCAGTGGAGGAACAAATGAAAGTACAATTTCTGGGTGCGGCGCAAACCGTGACCGGTTCATGTTATATGGTTGAGGCGGCTGGCAAGCGCTTTTGCATTGATTGCGGCATGCATCAGGGCAACAAGGCCATTGAAGCCCGCAACCGCGAAGCGGAACTCTATCAGCCTACCGCCATTGACTTTATTCTTGTTACCCACGCCCACATTGACCACTCCGGCCTGCTGCCCAAGATGGTCAAGGAGGGCTTTGCCGGTCCCATTTTCTGCACCAAGGCCACCAGCGAACTGCTGGACCTCATGTTGCAGGACAGCGCCCACATCCAGGAAATGGAAGCCCTGTGGGAAGCGCGCAAATACCAGCGGCGCGGGCTTAAAAATCCCCCCACGGCCCTGTACAATGTTGAGGACGCCCAAAAAACGGTTACCCTTTTTCAAACTGTTGATTACCACAAGGTGTTTGAACCTGCTCCGGGCATTCGCGTAACCTACTATGATGCTGGCCATATTCTTGGTTCCGGCTCCTTGCGCCTTGAGGCCGATGAAGACGGCAAAACCACCAGCCTCATATTTTCGGGCGACATTGGCCGCCCGCAGTCGCTCATTGTGCGCAGCCCAGAAACCCCGCCCAAGGCCGACTACGTATTCATGGAATCCACCTACGGCGACCGTGACCACAAGGACGAAAGCCTCAGCGTGGACGAACTGGGCGAAGCCATTGCCTACAGCTACGGCAAGGGCGAGAAGGTAATTATTCCGGCATTTGCCGTGGAGCGCACGCAGGAAGTGCTCTATTGCCTGCACATGCTCGCCAAGCAGAACAAACTGCCGGCGGATATGCCCGTATTTGTGGACAGCCCACTGGCCATCCGCGCCACGGAAGTTTTTGAGCGCAACCGTGAGCTTTTTGACGATGAAGCGCTTAAAATGCTCAACGGCGGCGATGATCCCTTCTCGCTGCCCAACCTGCGCTACACGCTTTCTGCTGCCGAATCGCAGGCCATCAATGACTACAAGGGCCCTGCCATTGTCATTTCGGCCAGCGGCATGTGCAACGCGGGCCGTGTGCGCCACCACCTGCGCCACAATATCTGGAAACCCGGCGCAAGCATTGTTTTTGTGGGTTATCAGGGCGTGGGCACGCCGGGCCGCAAGCTGGTGGAAAAAGCCAAAAAAATCACTTTGTTTGGCGAAGATGTTGAAGTTGCCGCCCGCATTTTCACCATCAACGGTTTTTCCGGCCACGCAGGGCAAAGCCAGCTCCTTGAGTGGCTCAAACCGCTGACCGGCAACGGCGCGCAGGTGGTGCTGACCCACGGCGAAACAAAAGCCCAGAACGTGTTTGCCGAGCTTATTGAGCAAAAATTCGCCAAGCGCCCCCTTATTGCCACCTACCTTGAAGAAATGGTGCTTGAAGGGCCGCAGCTCACCGAAACCGTGCAGCACGAGACCCAGGCCCATCCCCGCGTCAACTGGGTGTTCCTCACGGACGAAGTGGAGCGCAAGTGGGGCATGTTCAAAGACAAGATGGCCGATGTTGAAGACCGCCCGTGGGTGGAACAAACCGAGCTGCAGGAGGCCATGGAAAAGATGGATTACGCCCTCACCCGCCTGCTCTCGCGCATGTAGGCCGTCATGCGGATTATTTCGGGGCGTCTTGGCGGACGCAACCTTAAGACTGTCGAAGGCGAGGGCTACCGCCCCGCCATGGGCAAAACGCGCGAGGCGCTTTTTTCCATGCTCGCCGCGCGCGGTATGGACTGGTACAGCGCAAGGGTGCTCGACCTCTTTGCGGGCAGCGGCAGCCTGGCCTTTGAGGCCATCAGCCGGGGGGCGGAGCACGCCCTGCTGGTAGAGATGGCCCCTCAGGCCGTGCGCTGCCTCAAGGCCAACGTCGCCGCCCTTGGAGTGGAGGATGAGGCCCGCATTGTGAGCGACGATGTGCTGCGTGTGCTCAAAACTCCCCCGGCGGAACCGTATTCGCTTATTTTTATGGATCCGCCCTACCGCAAAAATCTTGCCGACCCGGCGCTCAGGCTGCTGGCCACGCGCCGCTGGCTCGCACCGGGGGCATTTGTAACGGCTGAAATTGAAAAAGACGCACGGGTAAACCTGCCCGCAGAATGGACTCTTGAGGCCGAACGCCTCTTCGGTCAGACACGCATATGCATCTGGACACTGCCATGAGAATAGCACTCTACCCCGGCACTTTCGATCCGCTGACCAACGGGCACCTGAGCCTTATCCGGCGCGGCTGCGAAGTCTTTGACCAAATTGTTGTGGCCGTGGCGGACAACACGCCCAAATTCCCCCTGTTCAGCCATGAAGAAAGGGTGGAAATGGCCCGGGAGGCACTCAAGGATGAACCGCGCGCCGTGGTGGAGCCTTTCTCGGGCCTCACCGTGGAATACGCGGCCCAGCGCGGGGCCTGCGCCCTGCTGCGCGGGTTGCGCGCCGCCTCGGACTTTGAGTACGAATTCCAGCTGGCGCTCATGAACCGCCGCCTGCAACGCCACATCCAGACGGTCTTTTTGATGACCGACTACCAGTGGCTGTTCATCAGCTCCACCATCGTCAAGGCTGCCGCCAGCCACGGCGCGGACATCAAGGGTCTTGTGCCTGAAAACGTACGCGCGGCCCTGATGGATAAATACCACAAGGGCGAAGTGCGTCAGGGTACGCCCTGCCTTGCTCCGCCTTTTGGCGGCTTCCGCGTCAAGTGATCATGATTGAAACGACTTCCGCGCCGCTGCCGGTTATCTGCCTGGCCGGGCCCACCGGCTCGGGCAAAACGGCGGCGGCGCTCGCTCTGGCCGCTGCCCTTGACGGCGAAGTGGTCAACGCTGATTCGCGTCAGGTCTATGCCGATTTCCCCTTGATTACGGCCCAGCCCTCGGCGGAAGAACGCGCCTGCTGTCCGCACCACCTGTACGGTTTTTTGGCTACGGAAAACAAGATCAGCGCTGGCCGTTGGGCGGAAGCAGCCGTGGACAAGGTGCGCGACATCCTTGCACGGGGCAAAACGCCCCTGCTGGTGGGCGGCACCGGGCTGTACTTTCAGGCTTTACTGCGGGGCATGGCGGAAATTCCGCCCGTTGACCCGCAACTCACCGCAGCAATCACCGCCCGTGTGGATGAGCAAGGCGCGCCCGCCCTGCATGCAGAACTGGCGCAAATCGACTCCGCCTATGCCGCCAAAATCCACCCCAATGACCGGCAGCGCATCATCCGCGCGCTGGAAGTCTGTCAAAGCACAGGACGATCCTTTACGTGGTGGCACAGCAATTCCATGAGTACGCCGCTCTGCGTCGGCCCCCTGCTGACGCTGGACGCGCCCCTGGCGTGGCTTGAGCCACGGCTGGCCCGTCGGCTTGACCTCATGCTTGCGGGCGGCGCGCTTGACGAGGCCCGCGCGGCCATGCGCCATTGCGCCGATCCCGCAGCGCCGGGCTGGTCGGGCATCGGTTGCGCCGAAGCGCTGGCGCACCTGCAGGGGCGTCTTTCTCTTGAAGCCTGCCGTTCCCTCTGGCTGCGCAACACGCGGGCCTACGCCAAGCGGCAACTTACGTGGTTTCGCGCCCGTCCCGAGGCCCAATGGCTGCCGCCGGACGATCCCGCCGCAGTTGTGGAGGCCGCCTGCCGCTTTTGGCAGAAGGCGCGCAGCAGCTACAATTCTTAAGTGATGTTTTGCTGTTTCAGACCATTACAAGGGAGTACCCGCCGCTATGCTCATGCCCGCCATTTCCATTGATCCGGAACTCCGCTCGATCTGGCCGGATACGGCCCTTGGCTGTGTTTTCTGGTCCGCCCCGGTTCAGGCCGAGGATCCCAGGCTGTGGCAGTTCTTCAACCAGAATGTACTGCCCGGTTTGCGGCAGCGCCTTGAAAACACGGAACTTGCCGACATGCCGCAGATAGGCCCCTCGCGTCAGGCATTCAAGGCTTTTGGGCGCGATCCGGGCCGGGTACGCATTTCCTCCGAGGCGCTCTACCGCCGCGTGCGGCAGGGCAAGGATCTGTACCGCATAAACTCCGCAGTGGATGCCAACAACCTGGTTTCTCTTGAAACGGGCTTTTCGCTTGGCACGTACGATCTTGCCCGCCTGAGCGGCAACATTGTGCTGCGCGCGGGGCGAAAAGGCGAAGCCTATGCGGGCATTGGCAAGGACGAGCTCGACCTCTGCCGCATGCCCCTTCTGGCGGATGATCAGGGCGCGTTCGGCTGCCCTTGCAGTGATTCCCGCCGGGCCATGATTGCCGAGGACGGGCCGGACACGTCTTCGCCCCGGCGGCTGCTCACGGTTATTTACGGCTTTTCCGGCACCGGGTACGTCTCTGATGCGCTGAACATTGCGCAGAAACATCTTGAAGTGTTTGCGGGCGCACAGATATTCGCCTCTTCTGTGCTCTGCTGAACGCCCTTATTCGGCCAAAATCACACGATACGCATGTTTTTCGCAAACATTCTGTGTTTTCCGTAGGTTGCGTGAACAATCAATAAAGCGCTCTTTTTAGCGAAAAATATCCCAAGCGCCCTGTTCCCAAGGCATAAGAAGCAATTACAACAACGGCCCCTCCTTGACGTGTCTTGCAGGCTGGGATACCGTTTCAATATCTGCGTGTTCGCCCCCGTAGGGATCGGGGGTACGGAGGAACCCGCTGCAATGTATGCGGCGGGCGTTGGGGTAATGTCTGATTGCAAAAGGACAAGCACATGAGGAACGGCACATCACTGCTTTTGCTGGCGGCTCTGGCCCTGGCGGGCGCGGCGTGTCTGACGGCGCTCGGAGCTGGATCGGCCACGGCCGCAGCTTTGGAGCCGACAGACAGCGGCGCGCCGTCGGCCATTGTCATGTTTCCGGTAAGCGCCAAGCCCAATCCCAAGGGCGCGGCCATGAAACCCGCTGTTTTCAATCATCTCGCTCATGAGAAAAAGATTGCCAACTGCGAAACATGCCACCACACCGGCGATCCTGTGGCCTGTAGCACCTGCCACACTACGGAAGGCAAGGCGGAAGGCAATTTCGTGACGCTTGACCGCGCCATGCATGCCACCAATATCGCCAAACGCGCCAAGGGCAACACCCCTGTGAGCTGCGTGAGCTGTCATGAACAGCAAACCAAAGAACGGCGCGAATGCGCGGGCTGCCACGCCATTGTGACGCCCAAGCGCGACCAGGCATGGTGCGCCACCTGCCACAATGTTACGTCTTCCATGACGCCGGAGCAGATGCAGCAGGGCATCAAGGGCAAGCTGCCCCCCGACCAGAACGAAGCCCTGGCCGCTGAAACCGTGCTGAACCACAAGCCCGTGCAGCCCCTTACCGCCATGCAGGGTCCCTACAAGGTGAGCATTGATGCGCTGGCCGACAAGTACGAGCCCAGCAACTTCACGCACCGCCGCCATATGGCCTCCCTTATGGAACGCATCAAGGGCGACAAGCTGGCCGAAGCTTTCCACAACAAGCCCGAGACTCTGTGCGCCACGTGCCACCACAGAAGCCCGCTTTCGGCTACGCCTCCCAAGTGCGGCAGTTGTCACACCAAGGAAATCGACCCCGCCAATCCCAACCGTCCCAACCTCAAGGCTGCCTATCACCTCCAGTGCATGGGTTGCCACCAGGGTATGAACGTGGGTCGTCCTAAGAACACCGACTGCACCACTTGTCATAAGGCCCGCCCGTAGGGCGCCAACTGCACGGAGAAACGCATATGAATCGCAGAAAATTCCTGGCCATCATGGGAAGCGCGGGCGTGATTTCGGCATTGGGCACTGCCAAGGTGGCCAATGCCGGGGTACACACCTTCCCCTACTATGCAGACAGCTACGGCGTGCTGCATGACACCACGCGCTGCATCGGTTGCCGCCGTTGCGAAGAAGCCTGCAACGCGGTGAACCACCTGCCCAAGCCCAAAAAACCCTTCACCGACCTTTCGGTGACTGCCACCAAGCGCCGCACTTCGGCCTATGAGTGGACAGTGGTTAACAAGTACAACGTCAACGGCAAGGACGTGTTCCGCAAGTTGCAGTGCTTCCACTGCAACGACCCGGCCTGCGCCTCTGCCTGTTTTGCCAAATGCTTCCAGAAGCAGCCTGACGGCAGCGTGACCTACGAAGGTTCGCAGTGCGTGGGCTGCCGGTACTGCATGGTTGCCTGTCCCTTCTATGTGCCGGGCTTCCAGTACGATGAGGCGTTCGATCCCCTGGTGCAGAAGTGCACCTTCTGCGAACCCCGCCTCAAGGAAGGCAAGCTGCCCGGTTGCGTGGAAGCCTGCCCCATGGACGCCCTGACCTTTGGCCGCCGCAGCGACCTGATCAGGATTGCCCGCTCGCGCATCACTGAAAATCCCGGCAAGTACGTAAACTACGTTTACGGCGAACACGATGCCGGCGGTACCGCATGGATGGTGCTTTCCCCTGCCGTGGCTGCTCCTGCCGCCGCCAAGGACGCCAAAGCCCATGATGCCCACGCCGACACCAGCGAACTCAAGCAGCTTGGGCTCGACAAGCACCTGGGTACACAGCCCATGGGCGAGTTGACCTACGGCGCTCTGGGTACCGTGCCCATGATCGTGGCCTTCTGGCCTGTGCTGTTTGGCGGTGCTTACGCCATGACCAAACGCCGCGAAGCTCTCTTCAAGGCGGAAAAGGACGCACACGTTAAGGAGACCAAGGACGATCTGGCCGCTGCCGTTGACGCAGCCGTGCGCAAGATTGAGGAAACCCAGGGTCCGGGCGCTGCCGACACAGCCCGCCGCGCAATGACCGATGCCTTGAAGGCTCGGGAAGCGGAGTGCTGCAAGGAGCACGGGGAGGATAAGTAAATGGCACACCACAGCATAGTTATTCCCACCAGGGACAAGCTGTTCAATATCAGCGAATTCCTGACGCCCACCCCCGGCAACATCATTTCCGCCATCATTCTGGCGGTGGGCCTTGTCATCACCGTTATCCGCTTTACCGTGGGCATCGGTTCCGTCACCAACCTCAGCGATGTGCAGCCCTGGGGCATGTGGATCGGCTTTGACCTTCTGTGCGGCGTGTGCCTTGCAGCGGGCGGCTACTTTACCACTGTCGCCTGCTACATCATGGGCATGAAGCACTTCCACTCGGCGGTGCGTCCGGCCATCACCACAGCCTTTTTGGGCTACGCCTTCGTGGTTATCGCCCTGCTGTACGATCTGGGCCATCCACTGCGTCTGCCCTTCATGTTCTTCTTCCCCGGCACCACCTCCGTTCTGTTTGAAGTGGGCCTGTGCGTGGCAACCTACGTTTCCGTGCTGCTCATCGAATTCTCGGTGGCCCCGCTGGAATGGATGTCCTGCCGCTACCCCTGGCTCATCAAGGTTCGCAAGATCGTGGTCAAGTGCACCATTCCGCTGACCATCTTCGGCGTGACCCTGTCCACCCTGCACCAGTCCTCGCTGGGTTCGCTCTACCTGATCTCCCCCGGCAAGGTCTTCCCCCTGTGGTACTCGCCCTTCATGCCCATGTTCTTCTTTGTGAGTTCCATGGCCGCTGGCGCGTCCATGGTTATCTTTGAAGGCATGCTGGCCCACCGTGGCGTGCACCACTACATGGACAAAACCCACCTGCGCGAAGCTGACGACGTGACCTTCAGCTTTGCCCGCGCGGCTTCGTTCATTCTCTTCGCCTACTTCATGCTCAAGCTTATCGACATGCTTGTGCAGGCCAACTTCCCCTACCTCTTCACGGGTTATGGGGTCTGGTGGCTGGTGGAAATGCTGGGCTTTGTGCTGATGCCCGCCCTGATCTACGCCAAGGGCGCGCGTGACCGCAATCTGACCCTGTGCCGCATTGGCGCGACCAACACGGTGCTGGGCATCGTGCTGAACCGCTTCAACGTTTCCATGATCGCCTTCAACTACAACTTGCCGTCGGCGGAACGCTACTTCCCCAGCATCTGGGAAATCTGCATCTCCATGTTTGTGGTGACCATGATCGTCACGGTCTACCGCTTTATCGTTTACAACATGCCGGTGCTGTACGAACACCCAGACTTCAAGGGCGAGCACTAAGCCGCGCGTAGGAGGAGAATCCCATGGAATTCAATACTTTCTATCAGTATTTTCTCTTCACGAAGAGCTGGGCTTATGTGATGATGTTTGTGGTACTGCCCGTTTACGTGCTGTACTGGAACTTCGTCCTGTTCCCCGACAAGAAAGAACGTAACAACAACTCCAAGCACTAGCCTGCTCGGGGTACGGAATCACAAGGGCGGAGCCGCAAGGTTCCGCCCTTGTTTTTTGCTCTGCGGGGTGTGTTAGCCGCAGGCCAGAAAAATCATACACATTATATTAATTGATAATTTCACACCTAAAACGAAGTTTTGCTTTTGTGCTTGCACATACGCAGCCCACCTGTTAAGGTGAACTGATACAAATTTGGCAATTGTTGCGGCAAGCTTTCCGTATAAAGGAAAGCTGTCCTTTTTTCTGCATCCATACATTTTTTTTGATCAGGACAATACAATGCGTTTCTGCGTTTCTTTTGCAAAAAACATTTCCTGCGAAGTGACAAAGCTTCGCAGCTTTTTTGCAACCTGATAACGCCCGCATAACTACGATTCACAAAAAAGAGGGCGTACCGGTTACGCCCTCTTTTTTTATGCAACGTGCGCTGCTTTGCGCAGCACACTGGAGGAAAACATGCAAGAATATCCAAATATTACAATCACAACCAAGGATGCCGCGAGACTGGAAACCCTGCTGGAAACCCTGTCCGCCGACGGATTCCCCGGGCGCAAGGCGCTGGAAGAAGAGCTCTACCGCGCAAACGTTGTGGCCCCCGAAGAAGTGCCGCCCTCAGTGGTGACCATGAACTCCACCGTGCGTTTCGCCATGCTGCCCTCTGGCACCGAGCGCCGCCTGAAGCTTGTGTACCCCGGCAAATCAGACGCCAGCGAGGATTCCATTTCCATTCTGGCGCCTGTGGGCAGCGCGCTGCTGGGGCTTGCCGAGGGCGATGACATCCACTGGCCCAACCCCAACGGCGGAACCCTGCACCTTGTGGTGCATGAAGTGGAAGACCAGCCGGAACGTGCCGGGCACTACGACTTGTAAGCTCATTCCAACATCCGCTGCCGATCTCATCGGGAACGGAAGAACCATATTCCCCACCTATGCGAGGAGGTATCATGGTGGACGTGATCGCCAAGGCGACTAACGAACTGAATCCGACAGACATACTGTTTCAGACTCCCTACTGGGCTCAGGTCAAATCGCATATGGGCATGGCCCCCCTGGCTTTTGACATTCACTCTACAGAAACCTGGGGCGACGTGCTGGTGCTGATAAAAGACCATTGCGGGCACAAGATGGCTCTTGTGCCGCAGGGGCCAGAGTATGCGCCTTCAGAGGATTCATACGGGCAGTATCTGGAAGACCTTTCCGTTGCCCTGGCAGACCGGCTTGAGCCGGATGTGGCCTTTATCCGTTACGACCTGCCGTGGAAGTCACTGTATGCGGACGAAATGCAGGAGCAGGGCTGGTGCGCCTTTCCCGAAGCGCGCATACGCGAAATGCGCATGAACATGGGCACCAGATTCTGGAACTTCAAGAAAGCCTCCGCAGATATGACCGTGGCAAGCTCGCTGGTGGTGGATCTTGGCGGCAGCGAAGACGACATCCTTGGCAGAATGAAACCCAAAACCCGCTACAATATCGGTCTGGCCCGACGCAAGGGCGTGACGGTGGAAAAAGCGGACAGCAGCAACCTTGCTGATTTTTATGGCCTGTACGAACAGACGGCCAGAAGAAACGGCTTTGCCCCTTGCAGCAGCAAGCAGTTCTCGGCCATGTTCCGCTGCAATTTCGGTGCAAAGGATGAAGCAGATATTGTATTTTTGCTGGCCCGGCATGGGGGAGATATCCTTTCCGGCGCCATAATCGGCATTTCAGGGCAACACGCCAACTTTCTGTACGGGGCATCGGGCAATATCAAGCGCAACTATATGGCATCCAGCCTCATGCACTGGACAGGTATGCGCATTGCGCGGCAACTGGGCTGCCGCAGTTACGAAATGGGCGCTGTTTCGCCCACGCCTGACGCCACGCACCCCTTCAACGGTTTGCACCGCTTCAAGGTCGGCTTTGGCGGCCGCATTGAACTGCGGAGCGGCTCGTGGGACTATCCCCTGAATCAGGGGGCATACCGCGCCATACAGAATGCCGAGGCCATGTACAGAGAACTTGGAGCATGAAGGGAACGGTGCCGTGCCTCACGGCCATAAGGCCCACGCCATGCACTGACGGCATTGGCAGGGGCAGCGCAACGGGCAATAGCAATAGGTGCTGAACAGCTCCGAATTGTTCTGTCCGTTGCCTCCTTTGCCGCCACCTGGTCAAGGCACCTTGCGTGAAGCTTGCCGCGCTGATAAGCTGAAAATCTGCGGAACAGTCGCGGCCTTGCAGCCGGGCATTCAGTGATTATCTGCCTTCCAAGAGGTACCAAATATGTGTCTTGCCATACCAGCCAGAATTGAAGAACTTCAGGGAGAGGGCATGGCCCGCGTGCGCGTGGGCGAAAGCTCCACCTTTCTCACCGCCTCCATCATGCTGCTGCCCGAAGAACCCAAGGTCGGCGATTATGTGATTGTACACGCCGGTTTTGCCCTGCACACCATGACGCCGCAAGAAGCTGAAGACAGCCTCTCGGCCCTGCGCGAGCTGGCCCAGGCAATGGATGGCGCTCCGGCAAACTTCTGACGCCCGTTCCGCATGATTGTGCGGTAATTGCGGCGGAACACGTTGAAAATCCCGGGCGTTTCACTCCTGCGCGCAACGCGTCTGAAACGCCCTTTTTGTTGGTGCTCCAAGATTAAGGGCCAGCCTTTTTGTCCATGAAAAGGCGCTTTATGTGAGGCGGGTTGCCATGCAGATGCACACCATCAGGTGCGGTCTGCCAAACATTTTCATGCTCAGCCTGCGTACATGCAGGCACGCCAGCAGGCACGCAGTGTCCTGCTCTTCTTGACTTTGCCCCGCTCTTTGCCCACAGTAGAGCGATTTTTTCACAGTACCATATTGCCAAGTCCTTGAGTTGAACTGTGCCGGGAGCCAGCATGAGCGATTATAAGAAAACATTGAACCTGCCTCAGACCGCCTTTCCCATGAAAGCCAACCTGGCCCAGCGTGAGCCGGAAACCCTGAAAAAATGGGATGCCATTAACAGCTACGAAGCAATGGTTGAAGCTTCCGGCAGCAAGGGAACCTACGTGCTGCACGATGGCCCTCCCTATGCCAATGGCCACATTCACATGGGTACGGCCCTGAACAAGATTCTCAAGGACATTATTGTTAAATCGCGCAACATGGCTGGTTTTGCCTCGCGCTATGTGCCGGGTTGGGACTGTCACGGTCTGCCCATTGAACACAAGGTTGAGCAGGAGCTGAAAGAAAAGAAAAAGACCCTGCCCGCCCATGTGGTGCGCAAGCTCTGCCGAGACTATGCTTCCAAGTGGATTGACGTGCAGCGCAAGGAATTTCGTCGTCTCGGCGTGCTCGGCAACTGGGAAGATCCCTACATGAGCATGCGCCCCACCTATGAGGCCGCCACCGCTCGCGAGCTTGCCAACTTTGTGGAAACGGGCGGAGTCATGCGCTCCAAAAAGCCCATCTATTGGTGCTGCTCCTGCCACACGGCCCTTGCAGAGGCAGAGGTGGAGTACTACGACCACACGTCCCCTTCCATCTTTGTGCGCTTTCCCTTGCAGGACGATGGCCTGAAAAAGGTTTTCTCCGCTGCGGATCCCGCCCATGCCTTTGTGGTCATCTGGACCACCACCCCCTGGACGCTGCCGGACAACATGGCCGTGTGCCTGCACCCCGAATTCACCTATGTGCTGGTGGAAGTGGACGGAGCGCAGTACGTGCTGGCCGAGGAACTGCTCACCTCCTGCGCGGAGCAGTTCGGCTGGAGCGAACCCAAAATTCTTGGCCGCGCCACCGGCGAACAGCTTGAAGGCCTCAAGGCCCGCCACCCCTTTTACGACCGCGTGTCGCCCATCATCCTGGGCCAGCACGTCACCCTTGAAGCTGGCACGGGCTGCGTACACACCGCCCCCGGTCATGGCCGCGAAGACTACGAAGTTGGCCTCAAATATGGCCTCGAAATCTATTCACCCATGGATGATGCCGGGCGCTTTTTGCCCACGGTGCAATTTTTTGCCGGGTTGAATGTTTTTGAAGCCAACCCCAAGGTCATTGAAAAGCTTGAAGAAGTCGGCGCATTACTGCGTCAGGCCAAGATCAAGCACTCCTATCCGCACTGCTGGCGCTGCAAGCAGCCGGTTATTTTCCGCGCTACCACCCAGTGGTTCATCAGCATGGAAAAGAACGACCTGCGCGGCCGCGCGCTCAAGGCCATTGACGAGCAGGTGCGCTGGATCCCCGCCTGGGGCCGCGAACGCATCCACAACATGATTGAATTCCGGCCTGACTGGTGCATCTCGCGTCAGCGCCAGTGGGGCGTGCCCATCATGGCCCTGCTCTGCGAAGACTGCGGCGAAGCCTGGAACGACCCCAACTGGATGCGCGACATCTGCGACCGCTTTGCCAAACACCCCACCGGCTGCGACTACTGGTACGAGGCCGAACTTTCGGAAATCGTGCCGGAAGGCCTTGCCTGCCCGCACTGCGGCGGCAACCACTGGAAACGCGAAACCGACATCCTTGACGTGTGGTTCGACTCCGGCACCAGCTTTGCCGCCGTGCTCGAGCAGCGCCCCGAGCTTGCCTACCCCGCCGATCTGTACCTTGAAGGTTCGGATCAGCACCGCGGCTGGTTCCACAGCTCACTGCTGGTCAGCGAAGGCACGCGCCAGCGCGCGCCCTACAAGGCTGTGCTCACGCACGGCTATGTGGTGGACGGCGAAGGCCGCAAGATGTCCAAGTCCATCGGCAACGTCATCGCGCCGCAAGAACTCATTGAAAAATTCGGCGCTGAAATCGTGCGCCTGTGGGTTTCTTCCGTGGAATACCGCGAGGACATCCGCATTTCCGACGAAATTCTTGGCCGCCTTGTGGATGCCTACCGCCGCATTCGCAACACCTGCCGCTTCATCCTTGGCAACCTTGAAGGCCTCGGCAAGGATGATCTGCTGCCCCTGAACGAGTTGATGCCGCTTGACCGTTTTGCCATTGACGCCGCGGCCCGGGTGCACGACCGTGTGCAGCAGGCCTACATGGATTTTGACTTCCACAAGGTCTATCACACCCTGCACAACTACTGCGTGACCGACCTTTCATCCATGTATCTGGACGTGCTGAAAGACCGCCTCTACGCCTCCGGCCCCGCCAGCGCGGAACGCCGCTCGGCACAGACCGCCCTGTGGCATATCCTTGGCCTGTTGCTGCGCGACATGGCCCCGGTGCTCTCCTTCACCGCAGAAGAAATCTTTGCGCATCTGCCCGAAGGCCTGCGCGGCGCGGAACCCACGGTATTTGCCCTGCAGCCCATTGATTCTGCCCCCCTTCTGCTTGACGAAGGCACGCGCGACGACTGGAACATGCTCGCCGCCGTGCGCGGGGCCGTGACCAAGGCCATTGAACCCATGCGGCGCGATGGCGTTATCGGCCATTCGCTCGACACCCGCGTGACCCTCTTTGTGGCAGACGAACTGCGCCAGCGCCTTGAAGGCCTGAACACTGACCTGCGCGCCTTCTGCATTGTTTCGCAAATAGCCATGCAGCCCCTTGAAAGCGCACCACAAGGCGCGTACTGCGATGAAGAAATCGCCGGGCTTGCCATCGGCGTGGAAAAAGCTCACGGCGAAAAATGCGAACGCTGCTGGATTTACAGCACGGAACTTGGCACCGACGCAGACCATCCCACGCTCTGCCCCCGCTGCACCGCCGTTATCAAGGCCATGGAAGCGTAACAGGAATGCCAAGGCGTTATCGCATACTCGGCATAGCGGCCATTGTAGCCCTTGTTCTCGATCAGGTGAGCAAGTGGGCTGTCATGCAGTTCATACCCGAGCACAGGCCCATCACGGTCATTGCCGGGCTGTTTGATCTGGTCAACATCCGCAATCGCGGCGCGGCCTTTGGCTTTTTAAACCGGTCAGACATTGAGTGGCAGTTCTGGCTTTTTCTCGCTGCCACGGTTGTGGCTGTGTGGGCCATTGTCATGCTGGTGCGCAGTTCGGATGAAGACCCCTGGCTGTTCACGGCTCTTGGGCTTGTGATGGGCGGCGCGCTTGGCAATCTGGTTGACCGCGTGCGCTTTCGCGCCGTGGTGGACTTTCTGGATGTCTATTGGGGCGACTGGCACTGGCCTGCCTTTAACGTGGCTGATTCGGCCATATTTGTTGGTGCGGTGCTGGCCTGCCTGATTCTCTGGCGCAAGCCCCAGGCGGCCGCCAGCGACAAAGGCGGCAAACCAACCCCCGGCAAGGGAGGAACCGCATGATTTTTCATTGGTGGCATGTGCTTGTGGTAATGTTCCCCATGATCCCGACACTGTGGAGCATTCTGCACATATGGGGACACGAGTTTGAAACCCCGCAACAGCGCGCCCTGTGGCTTGTGCTGGTAGTTTTTCTGCCATGTGTGGGGGGAATCATCTATATTTTCACCGGACGAAAAAAAGTTCTGGGAAAAGTGCAAAATTGAAAGAGGGTACTATGCGCACACTCCGTACTATGTACATCCTGACTCTGGCTTGCGCGGCGCTGCCTTTGAGCGGCTGCATGGGCGGCAGCACCAGCAGCGGCAGCGGCAGCATTTCACTGGAACAGCAGGTGCAGCAGCAAGACGTGCAGTTGCGCCAGTTGCAGCCTGCTCAGGCTGACGCCTGGAACCAGATTCAAACCCTGCGGCAGGAAGTCAACGCCCTGAAGGGCCAGATTGACGATCTGCAAAATGCTGGCGGCGCCAAAGCCCTGGTGGGCCGTGTAAGAGCGCACGATGAAGCTTTGCGTCAGGTGGAGCGCAGCATGGCGCTGAACCTGAACCTTGGCGATCCCATGACCAGCGGCGGCGGTTCTGCCCCCTTTGCCCAGGCGGCTCCTCAGGCTGCTCCTCAAGCGGCACCCCAGGCTGCTCCTGCTTTCAGTCAGCCCGGCTATGGCCAGCCTTCCTACGGGCAGGCAGCGGCAGGCGGCATGGCGGCTGGTTCCGTAGGCTACGCCGCGGCTTCCGCCGCTGGCGATCAGGGCGCAGCAGCAGCACAGCCCCAGCCCGTCATCAACCCCAGCTCCAGCACATGGGGCCAGCCCAGCCCCCAGCCAGAACCGCAGGTTCAGGCTCCCAAAAAGGATATTTCGCTGGCGCTTTTTGACGCTGGCGTTAACGCCTACAATTCCCGCAAGTACGATGAGGCGCAGCGTTCTTTCAATGACTTTCTGAAAAATTACAAAGACCATAGCCAGGCGCCTGAGGCCCAGTATTATCTGGCCGAGTGCTACTTCCAGCGCAACCAGTTTGCCGATGCAGCCCTTGCATACGATGCTGTCATCAAAAAGTATCCTTCTTCTTCCAGCGCGCCCGGCGCGTACCTCAAGCAGGGCATCAGCTTCAGCAAGCTCAATCAGTCTGCGGCAGCCAAGGCCCGCCTGGAAGAGCTGATCAAGAAATATCCCAACTCGCCAGAAGCTGCGCGGGCCAAGACGTTTCTGAAGACCAACAAGTAAGTACCCAGGCTCCGCCGCGCCCTCGCGCGGCGGAGTTTTTTACTGCATTTTACCTTTGACCATACACCCTCAAAGGTTCAAAACGCACAAATTAAACCGCGCCGCGCGCAAAGGGGACGGGCATGAGCGACGAAAAGCCCGAAGCCGCAGTTTACAAGCAGATCAGCACGGAAATGCGCCAGGGTCTGAGAGACATTTTTGAGCGCATATCCACTGCCTCCAAAGGCCAGCCCCTGCCCCCCCCAAATCCGGATGCGCTATTTCTGGAAGCATCAAGCCAACTGGACGAAGTGCTGAAAGATACGGAAAGCGCCACCATGACCATCATGGAAATCGTGGAGCGGCATCTGGATCTTCAGGAACAGAACGCGGCGCATCTGGCAGGGCTACGTAACGGCGGTGCGGATGCGGCCCCCATTACCGAGCTGGAAGCAAACAACCAACGCCTTGGCGATGACCTCACTTCCGTGCTGACCGCCCTGAGCTTTCAGGACATTACAGGTCAGCGCATCAAAAAGGTCGTGTCTGCCCTGAACCAGATTGAGGCAATGGTGGTGGAACTCTATGTTTCCTCGGGCCTTATTCTGGACGGGGCGGAAAAAGACCCCACCAAGAACGTTCAGGAATTGCAGAACGAGGCACGTCAGGCGGTCAAGGAATTCAATCAGGGCCGTAGCGAACTCAAAGGGCCGGACAAAACCGCAGCTTCTCAGGGCGCCATTGACGACATGCTTTCCCAGTTGGGCCTCTAGACGGATACCTTGCTAAAGTCTTTTCAGCTACTGAATGAGGGCGTTGCAAAACGCCCTTTTTTGCGTCCAACGCCGCGTTGCAGCCTTTTGCTGTTTCTTCAGGCGCTTAGGGTTCAGCCGTAAGTGAACACACTTAACGCATAGCATCGCTGACGAAGGTTCATCTGGGAGAGAAGGCTTGCCTGGCTGGGCTGCGACTGCTCAGCCACACCCTGAATGGGTTTGTTTTGCAACGCATAAAGGCCCCTTGCGGGGCCTTTATGCAGTACAGAAATACCGTGGCGGGAGTGAGCTTACTTCTGCTTGGCGGCTTCGCGGGCGCTGGCGGCCATATGGCAGGGACGGCAGCCCTTGAACTTGGCGCCGTACTTGGCGGGATTTTCCTGAGCCTTCTGCGAGTGGCAGCCGTAGCAGGAGCGGTCGCCATTCTTGGAGTGGAAGGCCATGAACATGCTCATGGGGTCACGTTCGCGCGCACCAGGGGTGGCGTGGCATTCGGTACAGGCTACGTAACGGCTGTCGCTCCCCACTTCGTGGTGGCAGTGCATGCAGTTGATGCCTTTGTGCGCCGTATGGGGGAACATGACGCTCATACGCGGGGATGTTCCACCAGGAATTTCAATGGGCTTTTTAATGACCTGCGACATTTCCTTGATATCACGCGCCTGCGCTTCGCCAACCCACACGAGGCTTAACGCAAGCAGCAACAAGGTCACATATTTCATCAGCTATTCCTCCTACTGGGTTCGTAAAGCGCAGGAGCAGGCCCCGGCGCACCACAGGCGGCTGAAAACCGCCATCAACACCACTCTCCGCAGCGGTTGTTCTACCCTAATAATGCCTGCTTGTGCAATAATTAAAGACTGCTACATCAGGAGCATTTAAACGGTTCAACAAACCGACTCAGCAATCCGCTGACAGACAGACTGCCAGCAATAAATTTTGCAGTAAAGGCAGTTGCAAAAAACGCCTTTGGCGCTTGCCGCAAGCTGCCGCTAAAACATGTTCCAGAATGACGGCCTGACTGGTTTCAGCTTTTTACGTGCGGCCACCATATCCAGGTGCATCATGCCAAGCGCCAGCGCATCCAGATTGGGAACAAACTCGCGTTCGCGCAGATCCACCGCCGGGCAGTAAGATTTGCACTTGGTGCACCAATCCAGCCGCTCACCGTGAGCAGTGCCGCTTTCGCGCAGCAGTTCCATAACCCCGCTGCCTTCCTCGCCGCATGCAGGGCATGCGCCACGCCGGAATTTCCAGTCCGCTCCGCACACGCCGCAGTGCAGATGTTTTTTACCGCCGCCGCCCGCAAGAAAAGCGTTTTTTTCATCAATGCTGGGTTTATCCATCCAGCCAATGGTGGGCAGCGCGCCGCACACAGGGCAATATCCCTGTCGCCATACATCGCCGGCTTCCCAGGGGGTGTCGCCTTCAGCGGCCACGGCCTGTGCGGTCATGCCACGCAAGATCGGCGCAACGATGAACCCCGTCACAAAGTCCAGCACCAGAGGGTCAAGGCCAATTTTTTCTGCCAGAGCCGCCAGGGCATCCCTGTCGCCTGAGGCAGCAGCGCAAACCAGCTCTTCCGCTCGCTGGTCTTCAGCTCCGTCAGATTTCAGAAAAAAATCCGTAAGCCTGGCCTTGTGGGGAACCACAGCGTCCATGCGGCACAACATGGGCAGCAGCTTTTCTGCGCTAATGCGCACTGCTGGGGCCACGCCTGAAAAGGAAGCCCCGGCAAGCATCGAAACACCCTGCTCCATCCGCTGCGGCTGGGCCTGCGGCAGTGACACGCCCTCTTTTTTCAGACTTTCGGCCACAGCACCGCCAAGCTCTTCCTGGGCGGTGAGCAGCGGTTCAAACGACCGAAGCACAGGGGCCAGCACCGGACGCCAGGTGATAACTTCTTCAAGGGTTTGGGCAACGGTTTGCCTTTTATCAGCCATTGATACTCCGTATGCCGGGGGTACCCCCGGCTGCTTTCCCAAACTATGCAACACTGAGGATGTCTGCTCTCAATGTTATCAGAATGCTCATTCCGGCATTTCGCAACGCAGATGCAAGCAGGGCTGCATTTCCGCATGCCGATCAGGCAGCGGGCTGGCAGACCATTATGCAGCCTTGGCAAACACCTGCACTTGGAGCCGCACGCGCATTTCAAGGCGAGCCTGCGTCAACCGGTTGAGGCAAAAAGCCAGGGGCCGCTCCAGCAAAGTTCGCGCCGCAACAGGGCAAACGTGTTTGCTGGTATTGTACCCTGATGGTGAACCAAAGCGAAGGATTTGCCAAGCCCCCGCAGTGCTTTTCTACCCCCGCAGCCGAGCGACTGCGGGGGTAGAGGGGATAAGGCCTTACATGAAGGCCGCGTATTCGTAGTAGTGTTCTTTTTCTTCCGCCAGCAGGTAGATGACGCTCACATCCTGTACATCTGCCAGAAAAGCCTTGGGGAAGGTCTTTTTGACAATCTCAAGCCGCTTTTGGGCCATGGGCAGGATTTCTTCCCTTTCGCCAAAAGCCATGGTGCCCGTGGGGCACGTTTTGACGCAAATGGGCAGCATGCCCGCGGTAACGCGGTCAATGCACATGTCGCACTTGGTCAGGCATTTGGTCTTGGGGTCAAGCCGGGGGATGTTGTAGGGGCAGGCGTCAATAACGGCCTGCGCATCCTCGGGGCTCAGCTTGGCGCTTTTGTCCGTGGCTATCACCATACCCGTTTTGGGATCCTTGATGATGGCCCCGGGCACGGCCATGTCGGCCACTTCCTTGCAAATGGGCGTGATGCAGTGGCGGCACTGGTCGGGAAAGAAGTTCCACACAACGGTGCCGTCAGGCTTCATACGCTCGCGAAAACGAACAATCTTGAGGTTGTTGGGGTTCAGATCCGGCGGATTCTGATGAGTGCCGCGCTGCTTGGTCTCATTGGCAGGCAGGTCATGCCATTCCTTACAGGCCAACTGGCAGCCCCGGCATGCCGTGCACCGAGTGGTGTCGATCAAAAAAGTCTTCGGCATAGCAATGCTCCTTGGCGGGGGGGGGGGGGGGGGGGGGGGGGGGG
>NZ_JANFYZ010000012.1 GCF_024460775.1 Desulfovibrio desulfuricans
GGTTGCAGCCCTGCGGGCGCACTATTTCGCCCTTAGGCGAAGCTTGGGACGCCTGCGCGGCGCGCGGCAAGGCGGGGCCGGTTATGGGGCTACGCCCCCTTCTCGGCCCCCCTTGCATCCCCCCCGAAGCACCCCCATAAGAAGGGTTTTCAACTTCCTTAGCGTGGCGATGGCAACGCGTCTCTTGCTGCGGGAGCTTCCCTCGCTCGCCACGCTCGCTCAGGCGATCTCCCTCCGCGCCGCGTTAATGCCAGAGGACGCTTTTGCTTTGAATGTGGGACAGTTTCAACTCGATACCCCTAATATAATTGTTAGTTTCTGGATTGCATTTACATTATTCTCAGTAGCTCTGAATATTCTGACATCCCCGCAAATTACTTGTAACGATACCAATTTCCGTTCAGCCATGACCAGACAGGAAATTTACGAGTCAAAAAATATATTCACCATCAGAAGCTGGTCGTGGGGTCGCCTTCCTTATACTCGCCAGAGCGAAGCGAAGGCGATGGCTGGTGTTGAGTGAATTTGCAAAATACGCATTTTTTTGGCCTGACAAGGAAAAATCCTGTTTTTGAGCGCAGCGTACTCAAGTACGTGAGCATCAAAAACAGGATTTTAACGCCGTCAGGCCAAAAAAGTCGGGTTTGCGTAAATACGCTCGACAGGCTCCCCCACCCACCCCGCGTCCAAACAGTCCTGCCTTTCCTTCATCCACGCCGCCGCGCGGCAAAACCCACACGTCAAAAGAGGCCAACACTTGCGTGCTGGCCTCTTTTAGCGGGGTTGCCTGAGGAGGGCATTGGAGGAAGAGAAAGGCGCTGTGTCTGCGTGTGAAAAATCTCTGCCTAGATCTTGCCTACAAGATCAAGGCCGGGCTTAAGGGTGGCGCTGCCGGGCTTCCAGCGGGCTGGGCATACCTGATCGCCGTGTTCGGCCACAAACTGCGCGGCTTCCAGCTTGCGCAGCAATTCTTCAACATTGCGGCCAATGGGCGTATCGTGGATTTCATAGGCCTTGATGACGCCATCGGGGTTTACCAGAAAACTGCCGCGCAAGGCCTGCCCCGCGCCTTCAATCATCACGCCGAACGCGTTGGAGAGGGCTCCGGCGCAGTCTGCCAACATGGGGTAGCGAATCTTGGCAATGCTGGGCGAGGCATCGGCCCAGGCTTTGTGCACAAAGGCGCTGTCGGTCGATACGGAATAGACTTCGCAATTGAGCTTTTTAAACTGCTCGTAGTTATCGGCCAGATCTTCCAGTTCCGTGGGGCACACAAAGGTAAAGTCCGCGGGATAGAAAAAGAAGATGGACCAGTGGCCCTTTATATCTGCTTCGGTAACAGTTTTCAGCTCGCCATCGTGAAAAGCCTTTACGTTGAAAGGTTCAACCGCTTTATTGATGAGATTTCCCATGATTGTATCCTTATGGCGAAGCGTGACGCTCCGGCAGAGGTTGCTGCAACTTCGTTTTGAAAACAGTATTCAATCCTATTTAATCTGTCAAGAAATTACGGCTGAAAAATCTCTTTTTTCCGCACACGCCCTTGCTCTCCACGCGCCGCAACCCTACCATAGCTTGCAGGGCAGTAAAACAGTGCAAAACCGCCTTTTAGCCGCTGCATTGCTTTTTGCCTTTTTTTAGGCCAAAAGGTACCCTACATGCTGGCGACTGCAAGCCCTGGCCGCATCGACAGTTTTAACAAACGCACACTTGTTATTCGGGGGTGGGCATATATATGACAACACAGCAAAACAATGCCGGTCTTTCGGAATTTCTGGATTTCATGAACCGCAAAGGCCTGAACACCACATCCCAACGGCGAATCATAGCCGAGGCTTTTTTTGAATTGCCCGGGCACCACTCGCTTGAAGAATTTTATCAGCACGTGATCAAGCGCGATTCCGGCATCGGCCAAACCACCGTATACCGTACGCTCAAGCTGCTTTGCGATGCTGGCCTTGCCATGGAAATTCACTTCAGCGACGGCATCACCCGCTACGAAATTGCCAAGCCGGACAGCCATCACGACCACCTTGTCTGCCTTGACTGCGGCAAGATTGTGGAAATATGCGATCCGCGCATTGAAAAACTCCAGCGTGAAATGGCCGAAAAATACGGCTTCAAGCTGCGCGGTCATGTGCATAACCTGTATGGCATCTGCAAGGATTGCCGAGACAAGGCCGCCAAGGACGACTAAAGCCCACGCTTTGCGCTTTAGCGATTTTTTCGGGCTGCCCTTGGGCAGCCCTTTTTTATTCCGTAGTGAGCGGGTGTATGCTTTCCGCACAAGGCAAATAATTTTTATGGCCCGTTTAAATGAAGTTGACATTCATTTTCTACAAGAGCAAACTACTTGCATATCCTCCCTGCGCCGCAAGGAACTTTGGGGGAAACAAGAGGTGAAGACATGGATATTCAACTGATTATCGTCATACTGTGCATAATTGCGGCTGCATATTACTTTGGCCGCAGGATTTATACGGCGGTCAGCAAGGGCAAATGCGGCTGTTGCGATGGCGGCTGCGGCGATGGCAAAAAAAGCTCATGCGGCTGCACCCCCAACGATGCAGAGGCGCAGCGCCTTGAAAGCAAGCGGCTGAAATTTGACCCCAAAAAATAGAGATCAAGGCAAAAACTCCCGATCCCACATGCCCCCTCCTCCGGTTCGTCATGTAGGCAGAGTGCGAACCGGCTCAGCCCCGGCCCTGGCCTGTACCATGTGCCGGGGCTTTTTTCATGCTGCCCAATGAGACCGCAAAAAGTCACCACCTCATCGGCCAGGGGCGCTACTGCGCGAACCCCTCCTGCTCCAATGTTTTGCGGCCTTTCAGCGTCAGGGCTATACAGGCAGCAACAAAGGGCAGGCAGATCAGCATATTGATGGCAAGGGCAAGACCTGCATACTGGATGACAAGCCCGACAAGGCCAACGCCAAGTCCACCAATGCCGATGCCAAATCCCAGTGAAAATCCTGATGCCATTGCGGCCTGCCGGAAAAGCAGCTCTTGCGCCAGCACCACAATGGGCGAGAAGGACGAAAGAAGCGTCGCCCCGGCCAGGGCAAACACTACAGGTTGCAGGCCTGCGCCAACATGCAGAAAGAGGTAGAAAAAAATGGGAGAGAGGGCCAGGGACAAGAAAATAACAATGGTTTTACCGAACCTGTCTGAAAGATAACCACCCGCGATGCCGCCTGCTGCGCCAGAAAGCAGCAGAATGAACAGCAAGTGGGAGCAGACGGACAAGCTCATGCCCTGCTGTTGCAAGTACAGAGGAAGAAAGGCCACAAGGCCGGAATAAGTCAGCGTGCGGACGGCAATAATCAGCACCAGCTTGCTCAGCTCTTTCCAGGCGGGGCGCAGGGCCTCCATCATCGACACTGTTTCTGCCTGCGATCTTGCGGGCGTTTTCTGAGCCTTGAAGGCCAATAATACCGTAACAATAATGCCCGGCACCACAAAGTAGGGCGTGACGCTCAGGCCAAACCGTTCCACCAGCGGGATGACAAACAGGGGAGTAAGCGCCCAGCCAAGATTCCCCGAAGCCCCAAAAACAGCCTGATACATTCCCTTTTTCTGCTCGCTCGCAGCGCTAACCATAGCCGATGCCTGCGGATGAAAAGCCGCAGCTCCAAGACCGGAAAGGGCCGCAAGCGCAATCAGCATGGTGGAGCTGTGGGTCAGACCTATGCAGCTCAGCAGTATCGCCAGCCAGGCCGTGCCCACATATATCATCCAGCTCTGGTTTTTTCTGTCCACCATATAGCCAATAAGCGGCTGAGAAAGCGATGAGGTAATGGTAAAGGCGGAAATGGCAAACGAAACCTCTCCAATACCAAAACCAGCCGCAATGAGAAATGGCGTAAGTATAGGAATAATATTCATATACCAGTCATTCAGCATATGCGCGAACGATATGGAATACACAACGTCTTTTTTGACTGTTGCTGAATTCATTATAATATTCTCCATTATTCATCTTTCTCGCAATTTGTGTAAATCTGTTCATAGCCGCGTTCAACAAATGCGTTAATATCCATGAGGAAACGCAGTATAATTGCCTGCTCGTCTTCATCATATTTATTTACGATGCAGACTTTTTCGCCAAATGTTCTGTCATGGTTGATTTTATGGGCTTCAAATATTTTTTTTCCGCCTTCTGCAACCCTGAAATAGATATTTTTGTTATTTTCCGGCTCCTGATAACTTTCGATAAACTTTTTTTTCAGCAGTTTTTTGCAGATTTTGCTTATGGCCCCACGCGTCATGCCCATCTCGTTAGAAACCTTTGTCACATTGGCATGATCAAGAGTTCCTATCCAATGGATGCAATGAACCTCCGTGAGGTTCAGGTCATCAAAAAAGTCTTCTCTCCCATGCCTGAAGGCACCGGCATGCTCAGAAATTTTGATGAGCTCGGCTACAATCCTGTGAGGCTGATTCATGACTGCTCCTTTTTGTTGACATGGAAACAATCTTGAAAAATTGTTTCCATGTCAACAAAAATTCTGAACGAACGTATGCCCCGATCCATTCACTCGCTCCCAGGACGTCTGACAGAAAAAAGCGCATCCGGTAAACCGGATGCGCCCAACAAGCCGCCATGCAACAGGGCATTACGGCAGTCTGACAGTTTATTTATTTGAGGATGTTATTCCCGTCTGCGCTTGAGCCTGTCCAGCCTCTCCTGCATGAGGAAGCGCCCGGTGACGGAATTGGGGTCGGCAACAATGGCCTCGGGCGTTCCGGCAGAGACTATTTGCCCGCCGTTTTCGCCGCCGCCGGGACCCATATCCAGCACATGGTCGGATGCCAGAATCATGTCTGTATTGTGCTCGATAACCACCACGCTGGCTCCCCTGTCCACCAGCGCATGCAGCACCTTGATAAGCTTGCCCACCTCGTGCATGTGCAGGCCCGTGGTCGGCTCGTCAAGAATGTACATGGTTCCCGGCAGGGACCGCTTGCCCAATTCACGCGAAATCTTGATACGTTGGGCTTCGCCGCCCGAGAGAGTCGTGGCGGGCTGCCCCAGACGCAGATATTCCAGCCCCACCTCTTCCAGCACGGCAAGGCGGCGCTCCAGCGAGGGATAACTTTCAAAAAGCTGGCGGGCCTGATGCACGGTGAGGTCGAGCACCTCGGCGATGTTCAGGCCCTTGTAGCGCACTTCAAGGGTTTCGTGATTATAGCGTTTGCCCTTGCACACATCGCAGGTCACGTACACGTCGGGCAAAAAATGCATTTCAACGCGAATCTGCCCGTCGCCTCCGCAGGCTTCGCAACGGCCCCCACGCACGTTAAAGCTGAAACGCCCCGGCTTGTAGCCACGTTTGCGGGCGTCCTGAGTCATGGCAAAAATATTGCGAATTTCGTCAAAAATCTTGGTGTAGGTGGCGGGGTTGGAACGCGGCGTGCGGCCAATGGGCGTCTGGTCAATGGCCACAATGCGCTCCACAGGCGCGGAGCCTTTTTCATATTCCAGCCCGCCGATGGTGCCGGGCTGATCCACACGCAGGCCAAGGTTCAGGGCCACATGCTTGTAGAGCGTATCCACCACCAGCGAACTCTTGCCTGAGCCGGAAACCCCGGTCACGCAGGTGAGCACGCCCAGAGGGATGCGGCAATCAATATTGCGCAGGTTGTTGGTGGTGATGCCGTGCATGACCAGCGCCCCCTGTCCTTCGCGCCGCTCATCCGGCAGGGCGATCACGTCGTCGCCGCGCAGGTAACGGGCCGTGAGGGTATCCGCCTTGCCAAGCAGATCGTCCACCCGCCCCTGAAACATGATTTCGCCGCCCTGCGAGCCGGAGCCGGGACCAAGTTCAATGACCGTATCCGCCGCGCAGATGGTTGCCTCGTCATGCTCCACCACAAGCACGGTATTGCCGCGCGCCTGGAGTGAACGCAGGGTTCCCAGCAGCCGCTCGTTGTCACGCGGATGCAGACCGATGGAGGGTTCGTCCAGCACGTAGGTAACGCCAACAAGACCTGAACCGAGTTGCGATGCCAGACGGATGCGCTGGGCCTCGCCGCCCGAAAGCGTGGACATGGAGCGCCCCAGCGAAAGGTACTCAAGCCCCACGCTGCGCATGAACGACAGGCGATGGGTCAGTTCCTTCATGAGCGGTTCGGCAATGACAACATGCCGCCCCGTAAATTCACGTTTTTCCAGCCATTCCAGCGCGCGCTCAACCGAAAGGTTGCAGAACTGCGCGATATTCAGATCGTCCACCCGCACGGAAAGCGCGTTGGTGTTCAGCCGCGCTCCGTGGCAGTCCGGGCAATCCATGGTCTGCCGATAACGAGACAGGGCCTCGCGCCAGGCATCGCCGTACTGCATGCCGCTTTCAAGCAGGGGGATAACGCCGGGCCAGCGTTTTTCGCTCACGCCCACCTGCCCCTGCGTGCGCAGGGCATCAGAAAAATGCTCGCTCTGGTAATCGCCGCCAGCGCCAAGGGCCACGCTGCCGCCCATCCAGTTGCGGCGCAGGCCCAGCGAAGCGCGCGCGGGGCGGCCCTGTTCATCCTCGCCGTAAAAAAGAGCGGAAAGCGCGTCTTCGCTAAACTGCTCCAGCGGCGTGGAAAGCTGAAATTTGAAGCGTTTGCCCAGAGCCTTGAGGGCGTCCTCATAGCGGCTGAACATTTTATCCGTGGCCCAGGGCAGCAGTGCGCCCGTGTTCAGCGAAAGCCCCATGTTGGGCGCAATGAGGCGCGGCTCAAAATAATCCACGCCGCCAAGGCCTACGCAGCGCGGGCAGGCCCCTTGCGGCCCGTTGAACGAAAACAGCTGCGGGCTGGGAGCAGGCAGAGAAATACGGCAATGCGCGCACACCGAAGTGGTGGAATGCACGGTGTCTGCATCCTGCCCTGCGGCGGCCTTGTCCGGCTCGTGCAGCACAAGGCGGCCCTCGCCATAACGCAGGGCCAGCTCGACCGAATCCGCCAGACGCCCCCGAATGCCCTCCTTGTTCACCAGGCGGTCAACCACCAGATCAATGGAGTGCTTCTTGTTCTTGTCCAGCGTGGGCACATCGTCCAGCGTATAAAACTCGCCGTTGACGCGCACGCGGGCAAAACCTTCAGCCTTGAGTTTTTTGAACTTGTCCTGATGCGTGCCCTTCTGAAGTTCCACCAGCGGAGCCATGACCATAAACTTGGCGCCCTGCGGCAGGGCCATGATATCGCCAATGATTTCATCTGCCGCGCGGGCCTCGATGGGCCGCCCGCACTGGGGGCAATACATGCGCCCAAGCCTGGCAAAAAATACGCGCAAAAAGTCGTAAATTTCCGTGACCGTTCCCACGGTTGAACGCGGGTTGCGCGAAACGCTCTGCTGTTCAAGCGAGATTGCGGGCGAAAGCCCCTCGATCTTTTCCACGTCCGGCTTGTCCATCTGGGGCAAAAACTGGCGGGCGTAGGCAGACAGCGATTCCACATAGCGGCGCTGGCCTTCGGCGTACACGATATCGAACGCCAGCGTTGACTTGCCGGAACCTGACGGGCCGCAAATCACCACCAGCTCGTCGCGTGGGATGTCCAGGCTGATGTTTTTGAGGTTGTGCTGGCGGGCCTTTTCGATGTGGATGCAGGGCTTGCTTGTGTTCATGAAAGCATATGTAAGCGGCCCAAGGGGCATTGGCAAGGGCAGAGACAGCGTATTTTTGCGCGCGCCCGCCGCTGCAAAATACGCCCGCCCCCGCCCAACCGCCCGGCTCGCGCAATCCTTTGCCTGCGTGCATGGACAAGCCTTGCCGAAAGCGGTATAAAAATTTTTACAGCACGTCTGTTTCTGCAACCATCTGTCTGCGGGAGGATGTATGCCGCGTCATATACACTGTTTACTGATTGTTCTGTTGCTTGCCGCACTGTCGGATTCTGCGCAGGCCGCCGAAAGCGAGGTCACTGCCCGCAGTATCTTTGCACTGCTGCCCGAAAGTATTTTTGAAAACACTCCTGAAGGTCTGAGTCCGCAGGAAAAGCAGAAACTGCTTTCCGCAGGGCATTCGGAATTTTGGGAGATCGCCGGAGAAACGGAGGACGTTCTGGTGTTCGCCTCCATGCCGTTCAGGGATACAGCCGTTGCCCTGCGCCTGTTCCGCAACGTTGCGGACGGCTCCGTACTTGCCGCATTCGGCACTCTGGGCGGCGCGGTGTGCACCCTTGAGTTGTGGCGGGTTGACTCCTCTGGCCGCGCCGTACCTGTGGACACCCCGCAAGAACCGGACATAAGCGCCTTTTTTGCCCCGGGCCGCAAAATGCCGCCCGATGTTCAGGCTACGGTCATGATCTGCCTTGGCCTCGGCGGTCTCAAGGCGCAGCCCATGTTCTGGACCAATACGGGCATGGCACATGTCCCGGTAGACAATGACGTAAGCTTTCAGTGGAATGGCAAAAGTTTTGACAAGCTGGTGCAGCCGCAGGCTGATTAGCAGCTCAGCATAAAAATCAGGGTTGGGTTCCCGCAAGGGAAAGGCCCGTTTCTGACGGAGAATATCCAGCAGAAACGGGCCTTGTTTTTGTGTAAAAAGTCAGCGTGGCGGCAACAGCTACATGGCTATTTTATTCTCTGGCGTTGCCAGAAAGCAAAAGAACCGTTTAACCCCGCCTGCCCGCAAGGCTGAACAGCACCAAAGCCCCCATGATGATCGCCCCGCCCGCAAAGGTGGAGGCCTCCGGCAGGCCGCCCGTCACCGCAAAATCAAGCAGCATGGACAAAAAGGGCGTCAGGAACATGTAGTTGGTCACAAGGCTTGTGCGGGGGGCAAGGGCAAGGGCTCTGGTCCAGAGCAGGTAGGCAGCCGCGCTGGGGAAAATCCCCAGAAAAAGTGCAAGCCACAGCGCGCTGGCGGGCGCAGCCTGCAACTGGGCCACGGTTTGCGGCAGGCAGTACAGCAAAAACAGCGTACCCGCAAAAAAACTCCAGGCGGCGATTTCCATGGAGCCGTAGTGTCGCGACAACGTGCGCTGCGTGATATTATAGAGACTTATGAGCACTGCGGCCACCAGCACCCAGCCCATGCCGGGGGCCAGCATAAATCCGCGCCCGCCGCCGTTCATCACCACTACGCCGCCAAATGCCAGCGCAAGCGCCAGCCAGCGCAGCACGGGCAAACGCTCACTGAAAAACAGACGCGCCAGCGCCGCCGTCAGAATGGGAGCCGTGGAAATGACAATGCAGTTGGTCGTGGGGTTGAGGGTGATGGAACCCTCATTGAAGGCCAGCAGATACAGCGTGAAGCCGCTCAGCCCTGCTGCCGCAAACAGGGG
The DNA here is from genome assembly GCF_024460775.1 of Desulfovibrio desulfuricans. Taxonomy (NCBI): domain Bacteria; kingdom Pseudomonadati; phylum Thermodesulfobacteriota; class Desulfovibrionia; order Desulfovibrionales; family Desulfovibrionaceae; genus Desulfovibrio; species Desulfovibrio desulfuricans. The sequence continues at coordinate 9,270 of NZ_JANFYZ010000012.1, forward strand.
CAGATGCCGGGCAGAAGGGACAAAAAATCCCCCGCGCCCCCTGCCCCTTGCCAGCAGGATGCCAACAAAGGCCAGCGACGCCACAGCGCAGCGCACAAGGCCCAGCGGCCCCGGCGTAAAAAACGCCAGCGCAACCTTGGTGTACACATAGGCGGTTGACCACAGCACGACGGTGGCAAAGGCATAGGCCTGACAGATCAGCGCGGGATTGTTCATGACTATTCTTGGCGAATAGTTACATGCTGCGGAAGCCCGAAGTATCGCCCGCATACGCCGCGCGGGCGGCCCGGGCTTTCGTGGCCGGATATCGGCCAGTTCGGGCTATCGCTATTTTTCCAGCCACTCCCCAAGACGGGTTGCGAGAGTTGCCTCATCAAAGCGCGGGGTGGCGTACATGCCTGCGGCCTCGCGCTGGCGGGCTGCTTCTGCAAGAATGATAGCTGAAGCCACAGACACGTTGAAGCTCTGGATCATGCCGTACATGGGGATGTACAGCTCGCCATCGGCTGCGGCCAGCAGTTCCGGCTCAACGCCGCTGTGCTCGTTGCCCATAATCACTGCCGTGGGGCGGGTAAAATCCCATTCCCGCATGGGGCGGGCCTTTTCTGTAAATGAGGTGGCAAGCACCTGCATGCCCTGACCGCGCAGGTCGGCAAGCATGTCTTCGCTGGTTTTATGGCGCACGCTTTCCACCCACTTGCGGGCAGAAGCAGAGGTTTTGCGCCCCAGCACGGGAAAAGCCGTGTTGGTGTAATACAGGTGCACGCGGCTGACGCCAAAGGCATCGCACGAACGGTAAATGGCCGAAACGTTGTGCGGGTCGTGAATATTGGCAAGCACCAGCGTAAGGTCCGGCTGGCGGTGACTCAGCACTTCCAGAAAGCGGGCCTTGCGCCGTGCTGTAGGTTCTTTGGGCATAGCTGATTCCTTACACATTGTAATTTATTGCTGCCCTTGTGTGGCAGAAAACGGCCTTTCAGGCAAGTGCGCCGATCTGCAGGGATGGACGGATAATGCCAATTAGGGTACATTTAACACACTAGTCTTGGCCGATTTTTCTTATCGACCTGCAATCCATTCACTTTTTTCAGGAGCAACATGAATCTATTCCGCCTCTCTGCATATGCTCTGAGCGCACTGCTGCTTACTCCCTACACGGCTCTTGCCGCCGCCGACCATCTTACAGTTCCCGGCTCCCTCTCCGCATGGTGGATCATCCCTTTTGCGGGCATGCTGCTTTCCATAGCCATACTGCCGCTGACCGCCCATGTTTTCTGGGAACATCACAGGGGCAAGATTTCCATTTTCTGGGCGCTCGCCTTTCTTGTCCCATGTCTGGCTGTCTATGGCCCCGGCGTGACCTTCTATGAATTCTGCCACATCATCCTGCTGGATTACGTGCCCTTCCTTGTGCTCCTTTTTTCACTGTACACGGTTGCGGGTGGAGTACGCCTTAAGGGCTCCCTCACGGGTACGCCGCCAGTGAATCTGGGCATTCTTGCCATAGGAACCGTGCTGGCAAGCTGGATGGGCACCACAGGAGCGGCCATGCTGCTTGTGCGCCCGCTGCTGCGGGCCAATGCGCACCGCAAATACCGTGTGCATTCTGTGGTATTTTTCATCTTTCTGGTGGCAAACATCGGCGGTTCACTCTCGCCGCTGGGCGACCCGCCGCTGTTTCTGGGTTTTTTGAAGGGCGTGGACTTTTTCTGGACAACCTCACACCTGTTTTTGAAAACCCTGAGCCTGTCCACAGCCTTGCTGGCGATCTATTTTGTTCTGGATATGGTGCTTTATAATAAGGAGGGCCGCCCCGTACCACCGATCAGCCCTGCTGACTCCGCGCCCGCGAAGCCGGGGCAACTAATGCCCAGCCAGGAAAAACTCGGGCTTGACGGCAAGATCAACCTGCTGTTCCTGCTGGGCGTGGTGCTTGCCGTGCTGCTTTCCGGCCTGTTCCCGCTGGGAACAATCGCCACGGTGGGCGGCGTGCCTCTGGAAGCCCAAAACGTGCTGCGCGATGCCGCCCTGCTCTGCCTGGCGTGGCTTTCCATGCGCCATACCAGCCGCAGATGCCGCGAACTGAACGGCTTTACGTGGGGGCCCATTGAAGAGGTGGCCCAACTGTTCTTTGGCATTTTTGTCAGCATGATTCCGGCCATGGCCATTCTCAAGGCAGGAACCTCCGGCGCGCTGGCCCCGCTGGTGGAACTGGTCTCGCGTGATGGGCAGCCGGTCAATGCCATGTACTTCTGGCTGACGGGCATTCTTTCCAGCTTTCTGGATAACGCCCCGACATACATGGTCTTTTTCAACACGGCGGGGGGTGATGCGCAAACGCTCATGCACCATATGCCCGAAACTCTGGCGGCCATTTCGGCTGGCGCGGTCTTTATGGGCGCATGCAGCTACATAGGCAACGCGCCCAACTTTATGGTGCGGGCCATTGCGGAAGATCAGGGCGTGCGTATGCCTGGGTTTTTCGGCTACATTTTATGGTCGGTCTGCATTCTTGTGCCGCTGTTTGCCCTGCTGACCTGGTTTTTCTTTACCTAGGCGGCTGGGCTGGCCGGGGAGCTGACTGCTGACACAACCTGACAACGCCAACATGCAAAAAGGCGGGCATGAAGCCCGCCTTTTTGCGTTAACAACAGAGTACGCTTGCCGTTGAGGGTTTTATCTGCAAGCGGTCTGTTAAATGAATTCGTCAATACGGCCAGCGCGCACCTTGGTCAGCAGCCTTTTGGCCGCGCCAAGCTCACCCGTGGTCATCCTTTCCATTTTTTCGGCCAACAGCTGTTCGCCAATCATGCGCGTGTAGGGCGTAGCGTAGTGCAGCAAAAATTCCAGGAACGACGCCGCAGAGTTGGGGCCGCACTGATTTTTCATGCCGCACTCGCGTACCATGGAAAGGAACTCCTCGCCCGTGCGCCCCAGCCGGGGGCAGGCCGCGCAAAATGACGGCAGGTGGCGGGCTTCTTCCAGCAGAAAACGCACCACTTCATCCACATGGCAGTCTTCGCCAATGGGGAAGGGAACCTTGTGCTCGGGATTGTCGATCCAGTTGCCGTAGGGGTTGGCAACGCTGCCTGTGAGCAGTTGCGAAGCACCCGCGCTACAGCCATCGCGCCACAGGCCCGCAGGTTCCTTGGTGGTCAGGATGATGCCAGCGTAAGGAACCGCCAGCCGGGCAATAGCCACGCAGCGCAGGTAGTCGGCATCGCTCACGGGATAGGGAGTTTGCATGTTGCTGCCGGGGGCGCAACGCATGCGGTGCAGGCTCAGGGTGCGGCAGCCGGTGTCATAGGCCCGCAGCAAGTGCGCCTGATGCTGCACAATACCCAGCAGGTCATACTGCCAGGGGCCAAGGCCCAGCATCAGGCCGCCGCCCACGTCCGGCACACCCGCCTGAAAAGCAACATCTGCGGCGTTCAGCCGGGCGTAGTAATCACTCTTGGGGCCAGAGATATGGGCCGCGCGATAACTGGCCTCGTGGTAGGTGTCCTGATAGATCAGCACGGTTCCCACATACGATTCCAGCAGGGCGGCATACTCGTGCGATTCCAGAGCGCCCACGTTTACGTTGACGCTGTGCACTTCGCCCACGCCGTCAAAAGCCGTGTACAGGATGCTGATGGCCTCGGCCAGATATTCAATATCCGCATTGGGCAATTGGCCGCTGACAAGAAAAATACGCTTGTGACCCTGACGGATAAGCTTGAGGGCGGCCTCACGCATTTCAGGCGAGGTCATGTACTTGCGCTCAACGGCCTTGTTGCTTTTGCGGTTGGCGCAATACAGGCATTCGCTACCGCAGTGGTTGGAGATGTGCAGGGGCGCAGAAAGCACAATGCGGTCGCCGTAAACCTGTTGCTTAACTTCATCGGCGGCTGCCATGATGCGGCCAACGCCCACGCCGTCCTGCACACGCATGAGGGCAACGGTTTCCGCCAAGGTTAAAGGCTGTAATTCAAGTGACTTGTTGAGGATATCCCGAAGCTCTGCGGCGTCAGGTGCTGTTTCCCTTTCCAGAGCTGTACCAATGGCCTGGGCATCAAACCAGCGGGGCTGTGCATCAACAGACATGGGAACCTTCCTTGCAATAATTTTCAATAATTTCAGCAGAATTAGCGCAATAACAATCCTGCGCTTCATGTTACTTTGTTCACAAGCAACACGTTATTTATTTCACATTCGCAAGTCAAGGTGTGTACGCCAAGTTGTTTGATTAATCAAACTATAAATTTTACGGGCAGCAACAAAATAAGTTAAATTAAACTGGATAGATATAATTTGCGGCATCCAGCCTTATTAAAAAATCAAACACATAAAAATTTTTTGTATTTATTTGCGCAGTGTCAGCCAACAGATGTTCTTGCGCCGCAAAAGCCACAGCGATATATTGCGCATGGCGAAAAAGGCGCGGTCTGCCTGCCAGAAACCTTAAAAAAAACAGATCCCGCTGCCGACACTTTCACTCCAAGGAAAATCCATGTTCCCACTCCGCCCCGTGTCCCTTGTGCTGACACTCCTGCTCTTCCTTTGCCTTGGCTTTTCCCGGCCCGCCCATTGCGCAGGCGCCGAAAAGACGCAAGGCCCCCTGCGCGTGGCCCTGTTGCTTGAAACGCCCACGGGCGACAACGACTGGAACGACAGCCTTGTTGACGGCTTGAGGCAGGCCGAGCGCGAGCTGGGCATCAAGGCCTCTGTGATTACAGCTCAGCCAGGGCATGACGAGGCGGCGCTTCAGGAAATGTTTCGTAGCGCTGCGGGCAACAATGATCTGGTGCTGGTGGCCTCCAATGGCCTGCACGAAGTGCTGCGCAACAACGCCGCAAACTTTCGCCGCACCATGTTTGGCTGCATTGATGCCGGCATCCGCGCGCCCAATATAATGTCCGTGACCTTTGCCGACGAGCAGGCTGCCTATCTTGCCGGGGCGGCTGCGGCCATGCTTGCGCGCCAGACCAGCATGCCCGGCATAAGCGGACGCAAAATTATCGGCTGGATAACGGGCGAGGACTGCCCCGCCATGCGCTCCCTGCTGGGAGGATTCACCGAGGGCGCGCGTGTGATTGATCCTGAGGTGCGTGTCGTCAACGTGGTTACAGGCTCATTCGCCAATGCGGAGGCTGGCCGCGCCGCAGCGAAAAATCTGCTCGACCAGGGTGCGGATGTTCTGGTGCTGGCCAGCGGCATGGGCAACGGCCCTGCATTGCAGGAGGTTAAAGCGCGCAACGCCTACGCCGTGGGCCTGAACACTGACAAGGACAGCCTGCTGCCCGGCCATGTACTCACCTCCATCCTCAAGCACCCCAACAAGGCCGTGTACGAGATCATAGCCGCAGCGGCCTCCGGCCACTTTGCAGGCAAGGAAATCCTCGTGCGCGACCTGCAAAACGGTGGTGTGGACATTACATCCATGGAGCCTTTCAAGGCTGCGGCTGGCAAGAATCTTCCCCCGGATATGGATCGCCGCCTGCGCGAACTGCGGGGTGAAATCCTCAACGGCGGCATCCGGCTCAAATCATTGCGGGAACGCACCTTGTGCGATTGTCTGTAAGAACACGCCGCAAAACATCGCAATTTCATTGCTGATAAACGGGAAAAAATATACGGTTTCATATCGGGCGGATCAGGCCGCCCGCAAGGCGTCATCCCCCCCTGCGCCCCAGACCATGGAAGAAGCATGCCCCCAGCGTAACCGGTATTGCCGGTTTCGCCACAACCATAAGCTTGCGAGGACTATCCATGATTATTGGCGTCACCAAGGAGATCAAGGCCGATGAATACCGTGTGGGCATCACGCCCGCCGGGGTCAAGGCGCTCACTGACCACGGGCACAAGGTCCTGGTAGAAAGCGGCGCAGGGCTTGGCAGCCGTATTGGCGATGACGAATTTGCCAAGGCTGGCGCGAGCATGCTGCCAGTGGGCGATGTATGGGCCAAGGCTGAAATGATCATGAAGGTCAAGGAGCCACTGCCCAGCGAATACAAATATTTCCGCCCCGGCCTGTTGCTCTTTACCTACCTGCACCTTGCGGCGGACAAGGAGCTTACCGACGCCCTGCTCAATTCCGGGGTGGTGGGCCTTGCCTACGAAACCGTACAGCCCAAGGACCGCAGCCTGCCGCTGCTGGCCCCCATGTCTGAAGTGGCGGGCCGTATGGCCGTGCAGATGGGTTCCTACATCCTGACCAAACAGGCAGGCGGCGCGGGTATGCTGCTGGGCGGAGTGGCTGGCGTGCAGCGCGCCAGGGTCGCCATTGTGGGCGGCGGCACCGTGGGTACGGAAGCCGCCAAGATGGCCATGGGCCTTGGCGCGGAAGTTACCATTCTGGACAACAATCTGAACCGCCTGCGCTATCTGGGCGACATTTTCTCTTCCCGCGTCCAGACCCTTGCTTCCAATGAATACAATATCGCCGGGGCTGTACAGGAGTCCGACCTTGTTATCGGCTCCGTGCTTATTCCCGGCGCCATGGCCCCGAAACTGGTGACAGAAGCCATGATCAAAACCATGCGCCCCGGCAGCGTGGTGGTGGACGTGGCCATTGACCAGGGAGGTTCGTTTGAAACCACGGCGGGCAGGGCCACAACCCACCACGAACCCACCTATGAAAAGCACGGCGTCATCCACTATGCCGTTGCCAACATTCCAGGGGCCGTGCCGGTCACTTCAACCTATGCCTTGACCAACGCGACTCTGCCCTTTGCCGTGGAGCTGGCGGACAAAGGCTGGAAGAGCGCCTGCCGCGAAAATATCGCCCTTGAGCGCGGCCTCAATACGGTTGATGGGCAGTGCACCTTTGCTGGCGTGGCCGAAGCCTTTGGGCTGCCCTGCGCCTCCACTGCCCAGATTCTGCGTTAACTGCAAAAAATTCAAAAAAATTCAGGCCCGTTTCAGGGAGAGCAGACGCTCCGCCACCTGAAACGGGCCTGTCTGCGTTCAGCAGAGGAAAATAGCGGGCCGCTGTCAGCCAAGCCCTTTATTTAACCGGGGTTCCATCCACCCGTTGCGAAAAGCGCGGCACAGACATGTGGCATACGCCCCGCCCCGTGCGGCGGGCAAAATCCTGATGGTAGGCCTCGGCCTCATAAAAAGGCCCGGCAGGCGCAATCTGCGTAACCACCTTGTAGCCAAGCTCGCGCAGGCGCGCCACCAGCTTTTCTGCCACAGCCTTTTGCTCAGCGCCCTGATAAAAGACCGCAGAGCGATACTGCTCGCCCCAGTCCGGCCCCTGCCTGTTGAGCTGGGTGGGATCGTGAATTTCAAAAAAACGGCGCAAAATCTGCTCGTAGCCTACGCGCGAGAGGTCGTAGCGCACCAGCACGGCCTCCGCATGGCCGGTATCTCCCCGGCACACGTCTTCATAACTGGGGTTGACCGTGTGACCGCCCGTGTAGCCCGAGATCGCCTCGCACACTCCCGGTATTTTCTGAAAAGCGTCTTCCACCCCCCAGAAGCAGCCGCCAGCCACAATGGCTGTGGCCGTGCATCCTCCAGAGGCACCTGTCAGCGCCGAAGCCCCCGTAGCCGCCAGCGGAGCGCCCCCGGCAGCGGAGGTTTCCTTTTTGGCGGCCAGCCGCGCCAGAGCCGCTTTTTCCGCATCGCTGCCCGCAGGGGCAAAACTCATGGACAGCGAATTGACGCAATATCGCGTGTTTTTTTCTGTAAATCCTTCGCCTTCAAACACATGCCCCAGATGCCCGCCGCAGTTGGCGCAGATAATCTCAACCCTGCGGCCATCGGCATCGGGCACACGGCGCACCGCGCCGGGCACTGCCGTGTCAAAGCTGGGCCAGCCGCAGCCGGACTCGAACTTGTCGTCAGAATGGTAGAGCGGCATGCCGCACTGGCGGCAGATATAGGTGCCCGCCTCATGATTGTTGACATATTTGCCCGTATAGGGCGGCTCTGTGGCCTTGCGCAACAGCACATCCGCCTCCAGGCCTGAAAGCGGCGGCATGGGATACGTGTTTTGCATCGAAACCTCCGAAGCTGAGGGCGAAGCGCCAGAAACCGCCAACGGCAGACCCGGCAGCAGAGCCAACAGCATGAATGTGCAAATAAGGAGACAACTCGTTCGTCCTAATCTGGGCATGGGTTCCTCCCGGCGCAGGCTGCGCATACGTTTTACATAAGCACAAGGGCGATCATGTCGAGGGGGATGCACGGTCTGCCCTTCCAGCGCGCCGCACAAAAAAGCGCCCATCCGCAGAGCGGACAGGCGCAAGACAGTTGCGGCGCAAACCGGCATGTTATTCGGCAAATCCTTCTGGATTACGCGAGTGCCAGTTCCAGGCCGAGGCGATGATGCTGTCTATATCAGCGCGGGCTGTCCAGCCCAGCACCTCGGCGGCGCGCTGGGCGGAGGCCACCAGCCGTGCCGGATCGCCGGGGCGGCGCGCGCCGATGCTGACGGCAATGTCGCGCCCGGTCACACGGCGCGCGGCTTCCACCATCTGCCGCACAGAAAATCCCGTGCCGTTGCCCAGGTTGCACACTTCGCTGCCGCCGCCGCCGCGCAGGTAGTCCACAGCACGCAGATGCGCGTCGGCCAGTTCCATCACGTCCAGATAGTCGCGAATGCACGTACCGTCGGGTGTGGGATAATCATCGCCAAAAATGGTGACATGGGGTCTTTTGCCCAGCGGCACCTGAAGAATGATGGGGATAAGATGGCTTTCCGGCCTGTGATCCTCGCCAATAAGGCCCTGAGGCCATGCGCCAGCCACATTGAAATAACGCAGGATAACAGAGCGGATACCGTGCGCCCTGCCCACCCAGTGCATCATGCGCTCCATGGCGAGCTTGCTTTCGCCATAGGGATTGGTGGGCCGCAGTGGCGCGTGCTCGGGAATGGGAACGACATCAGGTTCGCCATAGACCGAAGCCGTGGACGAAAACACGATTTTGTCCACCCCGTGGCGCGCCATGGCTTCAAGCAGCACCATCATGCCATGCATGTTGTTCTGAAAATATTTGAGCGGCTGTTCCATGCTCTCACCCACAAGGGAGCAGGCGGCAAAGTGCAGCACGGCCTCAATGGGCTGTTCTGAAAATACGGCATCAAGCAATGCCGGATCACGCATATCGCCGGAATAGAGGCGCACATCCTGCGGAACGGAACTACGATGTCCCGTAAGAAAATTGTCGAGCACCACAGGTGTTTCGCCACGCTCCAAAAGGGCGCGCACATTGTGGGAACCGATATATCCGGCACCGCCGCAAACCAGAATTGCCATGAACTCCTCGCTTGTCCGTTACGTTTCGCTCTTGCGAACAATAATTCTGCACTCGACGTAAGGGTTTGGCAAGAGGTGCAATGTCTTGTCTGCGCACCGGTACAGCCTGAGAGTGAGAATCGGAGAAGAGCTGCACGATGAACGCAAAGAAAAAGCCCGCCGGCTTCAGGACAGACATGACACTGACCTGTGGAACACAGCGGGCCCATATGACGCAGCCGAAAGGCTTAACGCCGTGCGCAGCAGAATTTTACAACTGCTTGAGCACATCCTCGGCAAACGAGGCCACGGCTTCGGGGTCGTTGGAGGCGTCGCCTTCCATCTTGAGCCCCTCGGCAATGATGATCGCGCCCAGTTCCTTGGCGCGCTCTTCAATGGCAGGCACCGCGCCGCAAAAATGTTCATATTCATGGTCGCCGGATGCAAAGGCGGCTACCTTGCGGCCAGCCAGCCCGATGCGGTCAAATTCCTCAAACAGGGACAAAAAGTCGTCCTGCATTTCCAGGTCTTCCATGCCCCAGGCCGAGCAGCCAAACAGCACGGCATCGTAGCCGTCAGCCAGGTTCTCTGCCGAGGCGTCCGCCGCGTTGAGCAGCGTGACTTCATGCCCGCCAGCAACAATCAGTTCTTCAAGCTTCTGGGCGATGCTTTCCGTATTGCCAGTGCTGGAACCAAAAACAATCAGTACCTTACTCATGACATTCTCCTTCGTTGCGTCTTATTTAAAATTGAAATTCATTTTCTAAATGGATAGGGATGTTCGATTCGCCTGTCAAGGGAAACCACTCTGCCCGATAAATTTTGCCGAATATTTCAGCACAGTTCACCGGATTATTTTTTTGTGCTCCACGGCGTGAGGTACCCTGCGCAAGTCCACATCATCACCAGCGCAGAAAAACTTCTGTGACGCACATCACAAACTGCAGAAAGATTGAATCTCCAGATGCATTTTATTTGCCCTGAAACCGCCGCAACAGACTGCCGCACATCTGGCTTTATCACAGAAGCCCAGAATGTACGTACACTCTGGGCTTCTCTACGGTGCGCCGAGGTTTTCAGCCAAGCATTCTGGCAGTTCTGCCATGCCTATGTTTGGTTGACGCAGCCTGATGCTGATCTGATCACAGCGTTTTTTCGATGCTTGATACAGTCACAACGAGCACCCGGCTTGTGAAGGGACACTTTGCTTTCATCTGGTCAAAAAGGGGGCCGGACTGCAAAAATTCTGCATTCCCTTCAATAAGGAAACCTCGTCCCATTTTTTTGCCCTGCGCTTCCTTACTCCCCACAGTAAGCTTGACCCTGCTGTTTACCTCCGCGTTTGCCTGCGTTTTACGCATGCCAGCAGCAGGAATGAGTATGGTTTTGTCATCAGGGATGATCAGGTATGAATTCCAGGTATTAACCACATGAGGCTCAACCGTTGCCCAGCTCACAATGGACACAACCCCTTCGTGCGAAATAACTTCATGAAATTCTTTGGTAAGCATTTTAGCTCCTCCGCTATTTAGATATATTATAGATAATTATTATCTGCGATATATCTAAATCAACCGTTTCACCTCGTCAACCTTTTATGTAGGCATCAGGCAAAAACCACTTCGAGTAATCTTTTAACATGCCAGTTTCATTTGATTAGCTTATAATCAACTTGACTTGGCAGAACACCTGACCCATTATTTCCTTTCTGTATCTCTAATAGCGAGGATAGCCGATTGCAGTTCAGCGTAGGCGTGGAGTACGCCCTTCATTCACTCTTTTATTTACTGGGCCTTCCGCAGGGCAAGGTGATTGGCATCAAGGAACTCTCTGCCCTTCACGGTATTTCAGAAACATACCTGTCAAAGGTGTTTACCCGTTTGCGCAAAGGAGGCATTGTCCGCTCTGTACCAGGCGTCAATGGCGGATATGAGTTGGCCCGGCCTGCATCTGACATTTCGTTTTGGGACATTGTAGAGGCCGTAGAAGGCGCTGCCTATATCTTTCAGTGCGCTGAAATACGGCAAAAGAATTCACTGTTCAGCAACGAATATGCCCTTACGCCCCCCTCGTGCCCCTGCCTGATCAAAGTGGTCATGTCTGAGGCAGAAGACCAGATGCGCAATTACCTGCGGGAAAAATCACTTCAATGGCTTATGGATCAGGTGACAAAAGATTTTTCAGAATCAAAAAAACAGCTCATTACGAGCTGGCAAAAGCAGTCGTCCAGTTAATGGACATCCCAACGTGTCGGTCGTAAAGGGAAACTGTATAAAAACTGTGTGCAAACACCTGCGGACATAACAGTCCCGCAAGAGATCATACCAACCGCTCTAACGCCCTGCGCCACGGCACAGTGATAGTCCTACCTCATAAATGCGGTTAGCAGATGCGGCACTACAGCCTCTGGCATTTGCGGCATCAGGTATGACTGAGCGCGCCATTCCCCAAAAAAACACATTATTTTTGGGAAATTGCAACAAGTTGTAATCCCTGCCCGTGTATAAACACGCACATACATAAGACAGGCATATACTTGCAGGGCGGTTCCCCTGTGCCCACTAGCGGCTATCACACAAGTACGCTGATACCCGTGGGCTTTTATAACAAAAAAAGAGCCCCGCAGTTGAAGCGAAGCTCTTTACAATCCCGGCATCCAGACTCAGCTTATTCGACGCGCGAAGCTTCCGCTTCTGCCACATCCTGATCTGCACCTCCCACCTCAGCACCATCAATGTCTTCTTCCGTATCCGTTGCCGCTTCTCGGGCGCGCGGGGCTGGCATGCTCCACTCTCCCGGCATGGGCGCGGCAAGTTCGGCTTTTTCACCCAGATAGGGATTAAAATAGCCATAGCGCAGCCAAGGGCAGAGCTTCTTGAGGCGCTTCATGAACGATGTCAGCCCCATGCTGGGCGAGAGTTCCAGTTTTTGCTGCCCCTCGCCGCCGCTCATAAGCTTGAAGTACCATTCGGGATCAATATTGAGGTTGCGCCACTGGATCATGCTCACGCCGTTTTCGCCCACCAGACGCGCCAGAGCGTCCAGCTCTTCTTCCGTATCCGTAACACCGGGGAAGACCAACAGGTTCAACGAAACCCAGATGCCACGGCTGCGGGCCTCGCGAATGGAGGCGCGCACATCGTCAAAGGAATAGCCGGATGGCCTGTAATAGCGCTCATAGAGGCCGCCTCGGGCGCTGTTCAGGCTCACGCGCATGCTGGTCAGCCCGGCTTCCGCGAGGCGGATCACCGCCTCGGGCCGGGAGGCGTTGGTATTGCAGTTGACCGTGCCGGGGCCATCGCCCGCGCGGAACTGACGCACGCTCTCCACCAGAAGATCGGGATTCATGAGCGGATCGCCCTCGCAGCCCTGCCCAAAGGAATAAATTGGCGTACGGGTTTCGCGCCCGGAATGGACGCGCATGACCTCGGCCAGTTCTTCCGGGCTGGGCGTAAAGGCAAGGCGGCACTGCGGCGTTGACTGAATGGGCGAATCTTTCTCCTGCGCGGAAATACAGCCAATACAGCTGGCGTTGCAGGCGCGGGACGACGGCAACGGGGCCTCGTAGCGGCCCAGGGCAAAGTTGCGGGCCGCAGGGCAATCGTAGCGCGCCACGCAGTTATCCATAATATGCCGGATAAGCCTGTTCTTGGGGTAATCGCGCAGCAGGGCGCGGGCGCCCTGCTCAATGCGGCCACGCGGAATATTGCTGAAAATCTGCCGGGGTTCGCTATCCACCCTGCGGGCGCAGATATAGAACCGCCCTCTGGCAAAGCCCACGGCTCCGTAGGCAAACAGGGGCAACATGGGTGCGTTTTCGCCGCTTTCATAGGCAGGGTGGGCCGAAAGCGTGTAGCCGGGTGCGGCAAAGGCCGCCACGGCAAGCTGGGCCTCGCCCTCAGGGGGCGCGATGCGCCCGGTTTCGGGGTCAAGGCCCACAGCCTGCCTGCCAGGCAACAGAAAGAACTCGCTTTCCTCCGGCAGGGGAATCAGCTCGTCCGGACGCGGCAGCCCCCACTGAGCGCCACGCCGACAGACCATGAGCAGATCGGGATCGTCATAGATATTGCCGCGCTCGTCTGCCATTACAAGATGCGGTTCAATGTGTTGCGCGGCCATAAAAGCTCCTTGCCCAAGAGGTGTTGAACGTATATAAAAACTGCTGGCCGGGCCTTCCCGGCCCGTATTTTTGGAGGCCTGCCATGTTTTCCATCATGCTTTTCATTTTTTTGTGTTTTTTCGGAATACTGGCCGTGCTGTATCACATGCTGCGCAGCCAGGAAAAACTTTGCAGGGCGCTGCACGAAGAGCACGCCCAGATGCGTGTGCTGCTGCGCTCGCTGGAATCGCGCCTTGACGCGCTGGACATGACGGAACCTGCCGATGCAGAGTTCTCCCCCAGGGGAGCCGCCCGCCTTGCGCCCCGCCCTGCCCCGCAGCCAGCACAAGACCCCCTGCTGCATCTGAGTTTTGATGAACCCGCGCAGAGCGTCAGCGTTGCGCCCGATGTAGACCCGGCGCTGGATCTGCATTTCGACCCGGCTGTGGGCATCCCTGCTTCATCGGGTAGGAACAGCAGAAATTAAACACCATCAACGTTGAGAATACCCATTCTCAACGTTTTTTTAATGCTCATTCCTGCCCTGTCAGCCCGAATTCTCCCTTGGCAGCCGCCAGATAGGCCTCGCTCAACCCGGTACTGCGCAACTCCTCGGCCCAATGCAAATAGGGCAATCGCAGGTAATCCTTGCGGATGGCTGCGGCCCTGCCCCTGCGGCGCGCAACGCACTGCGGGTCGCTGATCAGGAGGGCGCGCACCTTGTCGCTGAATGTTCTTGCGCGGTGCACCGCCCTATGGCCTCCATCTATGCAGGCCAGCGCGGCCTGCCCCATGCGCGCGGCAACATCCGGGTTCTCAAGCAGATAGCGCACCTGGGCCACGGCCTCGCCAGCAGCGGTTGCAGCATCTACAATACTGCCACTGTCCGCCGTATCCGCCCCATAGCAGAGCATGTGCTCGCCCTCGGCAAAGATATCCGTCAGCCCGTGCCCGATGCGCGGGGTCACAAGGCAACTGCCGCAGCCCAATGCCTCAAAAACCCGAAAGTTCAGGTCGCCGTGCTCGCAGTGGTTCAGCACCACCCGCGCCCTGGCGTATAAATGGCGGTAGGAGCCGGTTACAATCTGCAATTCCGGCAATCCGCTGCGGCACTTTTCCAGAAAGGCTGTGCGGCACGGCAGATTGGCATTGACCGTGCCCACAAACACGCAGTCCATATCCTTGGCTGTCTGAGGCTCGGGCGCATCCTGAGCCCAGGCAAAGGCAGGTGACCACCACACCCGATCTGCGGGCAGATATGGCCCTGCAAAACGCGGCAAATGATCGCGCAAAGACGCAATGCAGACATCAAAAGCCTGAGCGTAATACGGTTGCCACGAATGGATGTGAGAATCCACGCTGTAGAACACAGTGAGGCACGGAAAGTCCTCTACGCCAAGCACATAGGGAGCGCGGCTTTTGTCGGCCACTACCAGCACGTCTGGCTCAAAACCCGCAATACGCACCAGATCATGCCAGCCAAACACGGCGGCATGCTCAAAATTATGCCGGGCCACAGCATCCCAGCCGCAGGAAGAAAGGGCATCGCTAAAAAAAGGACTGCCTATCCACAAAAGCCGCTTCATGCGCCCCCGGCAACAGTAATGTGGTTCTGCGCTAACTGCGCACAGTGCTTGGCATCTCATGCCTGACAGTTGCCAACAGGCCCGATTTGCAATAGGTTCAAAACCTAGCCTCGACGCCCCAAGGCGTCAAGACGCGAGAATGCACATGCTGCTCAACCCTGGCCGACTTCGCCTTCTCACGCGCATTTTTCTGGCGCTTCTGTTAACCCTGTCGGCTATGTCGGCGGCGGTCTTTTGGCTATTGCAACGCAATCCCGAGGCGCTGGCCCAACATTATATTGAACAGATTGCCGCCAGCACCGGCCTGAATATTACTGTTGAATCGGTCAATGTGGCCCTTTTGCCGTTGCCCTCCCTGGCTGTCAGCAATGCCAGCGTGGAGGGCAAGAACTTTAGTTTTACCGTTGCCTACGCCACACTCCGGCCCGACTTTCTGGCGCTGCTGCGCGGCGAACTGCTGCCCCGCAATATCACCCTGCTGCGCCCCCGCCTCAAGGGCGAACTGCCCGTGGCTCTCAGCCTGCCCTTTCTGTTCCCTGACACTGCCGAAGCCGACCAGCCTGTTGCAGCTCAGGCTGCGCCAGCAAATGGCGGAACTCCCCCAAAAGCCGCCCCTCAGCCTGCCGCTTCCTCTACGGCAAAGGCCAGCAATCCACCGACACAAGATGCAACAATCCCAGCCGTAACCGATGCGGCGGCCCCCCTGCAAAGCGCTGCCGCGCAAGAGCAGCCCCCTGCGCAGAATTCCGTGCAATTATGGCTTGCCCGGCTTGCCGGGGACACGACTGGAGGCACGGCCCTTTTGCCGGGCATTTTGCCGGGTCGGTTCAGGCTGGCTGTTTCACAGGGCGAAGTGGACATCACAGGCGCGGACAAAACACAACTGGCGGCAAGCGGGCTGCAATGCGATGTGGAAACAGCCTCGGCCACGCGCCTTGAGGGCAACTTTTTTTGCGCCACAGCGATTCTTCAGCCAGAAGGCCAACTGCCAGCCCGGATTGAACACCTCAATCTGGAAGGCAAGACAGACCTCTCGGCCCCACTGGCAAAAACGCCGCAACTGGCGGCCAAAGGCACCATGCAGTTGCCCAACTGGCTGGCCCGCCTCAACTTCGCACTGGGCCTCAAGGCTGATGCCAATGGCTGGAGCCTGACCAGCGACCTTGAAGGCGAACTGCGCAAGGATGAAGTGCTGCTGCCTGCCCACGTGACCGGCACCGTGGCCCAACGCAACAAGGAAGATCAAGGCATCAGCCTTGAAAACCTGCGCCTGCGGCTTGGGCAGGATGATGTGAACGTCAACGGCATGCTGCGCCTTGGCGGGCCGGACACATTCAGTATCGAAGGCCGCCTGCAGCTGCAGCGCGCAAGCCTGACGGAGTGGCTGGGCTTTGCCCGCAATCTGGCGCCCGGCCTTCAGGTGGCCCTGGACGAAGTAACCCTTGGCACCCTTGATTTTTCAGTGGACGGCAAAGGACTGCGCGTTCCACATATTGATGTAACCGCCGCTGGCAGCCGCTTTTTGGGTTCCGGCGGTGTTGCGAGCTGGGCCAGGCCTGAACTGCTGCTGGATCTCAAGGCCGAGACTGTGAATCTGGGGCGCGCCATCCCTGAATCTGTGGGAGTATTGCCTGCCGAGCCGCGATACGGCCACGGGCCGCTCACTCCCATGCCCGGCAAACCGGTCGAACCCGGCGAAATCGGTCTTGATTACAACATCCGCCTGGCTGCAACCCGGGTGAACTACGGCCCCATTGTTATCAGCGACGCGCTGGTCGTCATCAAGCAGGGGCTGGTCGACCAGGTCACGCATTTTGAAGACACGCTGCTGATTGTTGACGGCACGTTATACGGCGGCAGCGTCAAGGGCGACACCATCATGGGCGGTCACCCGGATACCCCCTACGCCATCCGCCTGCACATGCGTGACATTAACGGCGAAAATCTGGCGAAAGACCTCCCGGTCATGCCCGTGAGCGGCGGCAAGCTGCGCGGTGATGTGGACGTTATGAGCCAGGGACGGGAGCTGGATGTTTTTCTGGGCAGGTTGCGCGGCACGGTAAGCGCCCGGGCCGAAAAAGGCCAGTTGCGCCCGCCGAACAATATCCCCGGCAAGGCCTCCCCCGGCGCAGTGGGCTTTAAAGCGCTTGATGTAAACCTTAAAGTCCGCACGGCGGCCTGGGAGCAAAGCCGTCTGGGCCTTGAAGGCCAGTGGACCGCCACTATTGAAGATGAAGGCATTGACGCCAGCGTGGGCCTTAACGGCAGGCTCTGGTTCAGCGGCGATGGCCAGGGCGGCGGCAACATGGATTTTCAAAACCTGCCCGGCACCATCAGCCTGGGCCTCAGCCCGGAAAAATCCTTTCAGCCAGAGGGCCTGCAAGCGCAGATCAGCGGCAAATTCAGTTGTCAGGCGGCGCGCAACCAGCTTTCGGCAACAGATATGCACGTGAACGCCCTGGGGGCGGACATTTCCGGCGCAGGGCAACTGGGCATGGGCAAGGACGGCATGGTCTGGCAGGGCAAGGTTTCCGCCTTTATCCCGGACAGCACAAAAACACTGCGCCTGCTTGGCGCTGCCAACCCCAATGTGCCCCAACCCCTTCGCCGGATCGAGCTGGACACTGCCTTTAAGGGCGATAGCGGATCTCTGGCGCTGTCAGAGTTCCGCGCCAAGGTGGATCAAAACGATATTTCCGGCAGTATCAGCCTCGACTGGCGCAAGGAGCTGGCCCTGAGATTCAAGCTCTCCGCTCCGCAGATTGATCTTGACCGCTACGTGGGCGACAAGGCCGCCGGGCAGGCAGATGGCGGCAAGAACAAAAAAAAGGCTGAGAGCAAACCGTGGGATCTGCGCTTCATGCGGGCATTTTCCGCTGAAGGCGAAGCGCACGTTGGCCAGCTCACCCTGTGGAAACTGCGCACCGATGACCTGCGCCTTAAAGCCAAAATGGAAAACGGAACCCTGCGTTATGAAAGCCAGGGCGGCAAATTTTATGGCTCCCCCGTGTCTGCTCATGGTGAAATGCGCTTCAACAAAGGGATGGGATTTGCCAATGCCCTGTCCATCGAGGGCTTTGACCTTGCCGCAGCAAGCAAGGATCGCGGCGGCAGCGCTGCCCTTGGCGGGCGCGCGAGCATAAGCTCCGAGGTTGACGCGGAGCTGACAGGGGCAAACCAGCTCCCTGCGCGCCTGAACGGCAAATGGCGCTTCAACGTTCATAATGGCTTTTACCAGTCGCGCGACAAAGACGGCCAGCTCAAGGGCAAACCCACCCGCTTTGATGCTGCGGGCAGCTCCGGCGCAATCACCAACGGCATTGCAAAAAGTGGTGATTTTTATCTCAAGGGGCAGGATCTCACCGTTACCGGCGGCGGATGGATAGACCTCAACAGTGAGACCCTTGACTGTAACTTTACCGTAAACATGAAGAATCTTCCAGAATTCCCCATGCGCCTTTATGGCAGCCTGGACAACAGCAAAACATCTATTGGCGCTGGCAAACTGCTGCTCAACACCATTGGCGGCATCACCCAGGGTTTTGTAGATGTGCTTGGCAGCGTGGTGGAAGGCACCTGGAAGCTCTTTCGGTAAGCAGCGGCCTGCGGGCTGCAACATGTCGAGCATTCTTCCCAGCACCCGTTGACAGGGCCTATTTTAGGGGATAGGGTGCCAGTTGTGTTCTTTTTTGCACAAACTAACTCGGTTCCGGCAAGGAGAGTACCAGTGAATATCCTTATTTTTGGCCCCAACGGCAGCGGCAAAGGCACTCAGGGCGACCTGATCAAGCAGAAGTACAACCTCGCCCACATCGAATCCGGGGCCATCTTCCGTGAACACATCGGCGGCGGCACCGAGCTGGGCAAAAAAGCCAAGGCTTACATTGATCGCGGCGACCTCGTGCCCGATGACATCACCATTCCCATGGTGCTGGAAACCCTGAAGACCAAGGGTCAGCAGGGCTGGCTGCTTGATGGCTTCCCCCGCAATACCGTGCAGGCCCAGAAGCTGTGGGACGCCCTTCAGAAAGAAGGCATGCAGCTTGACTACGTGGTTGAAATTCTTCTGCCCCGCGAAGTGGCCAAAAACCGCATCATGGGCCGCCGCCTCTGCAAGAATAACAACAACCACCCCAACAATATCTTCATCGACGCCATCAAGCCCAACGGCGATGTCTGCCGCGTCTGTGGCGGCGCGCTTTCCAGCCGCTCCGATGATCAGGACGAAACCGCCATCAACAAACGTCACGACATTTACTACAACACCACCGATGGCACCCTGGCCGCCGCGTACTTCTACAAAGACCTCGCTGGCGCTGGCAAAACCAAATACATCGAACTGAATGGCGAAGGCAGCATTGATTCCATCAAGGAAACCCTGCTCTCCAAGCTTGCCTAGTTTGCCATTCTACAGCCAAGAGCGCCTGCCTCGGCGGTCTGCCCGGTAAACATCTTGCTGTAAGCGGTTATGTATAGAAAAGGCCCTGCTTTTGCAGGGCCTTTTGCTGTTTTTGCCAAGCTGTCATGTGATTGCCGCACAGGAGGCAGATCACATCCGCCATTGCAAATTGGGCCTCAACAATATTTTTAACAGTTAATCCATCGTGTTATAGCTTGCTACAAATAAACAATATTATCCAGACTATATATGTTGACAACATCTGGAAACCGCACGTAAACTCTAGAAAATATCACGACTACTGATACTGATTGCACTTTCCTTACGCATAACAGGAAAAGTACAAACAGAAGAATTTTCCCTTTCCCGGCTTTTGGCAGTGATACAGAGACTCCCCCTATACAGCTGGAGCGGCAGCAACTGATACTCAGCGGCTCTTTTGCCGCACCGTGCAGATACAAACTCCCGGGCCATGCTCAGGGGTTCTTTCGTCTCAACGGCCTACCCTGGTTCAAACACCACGGATAATGAGACATGTCAGATATCTCCAAGCCTCTCATATCATTTGCCGTTCTTGTCCTCCTGTTTCTTGCCCCAATATTTTTTATTCATGATTACGCAAGCGATGTTACATCAAACATCTCTGCCACTACACTTACGCGCCTTGCCGAGGTGAACGCCCGCGCGGGCAACAATTTTTATCAGGCTGTTCGCAACAGCATGATGGAAATGAGCGGCATGACCAAGTATCTGGCGCAACAGGATTACCGCGTCAGCAGGGAATACGTGCTTGGCCTTGCCCCTCTGTTTTACGCCCATGGCGTGCGGCGTTTCAGCATTGCGGATGCTGAAGGCAAAGGTTTTGACGGCGGAGGGGCGCAGACAGACTACAGCAACGACCCGATTTTTTTACGCGCACGCCAGGGCTTGACCCATGTTGCGACTGCTGGCAGCACCACCGGCCCGCGGCTTCTGATTATTGCCAACCCGCTGGTTGCCCGCGGCAAGGTACAGGCGGTTCTTATCAGCGAATTCCCGGCAGAAGCCATAGAAAGCAATATGGAAACGTGGGCGTTCAGCAACAACACCTACAACATGGTTTTTGACGATTCAGGCCAGCCCCTGTTCTGGTCGCCGCCCCCCGGCAAGGCCATGGACGACCTCTTTGCTTCGTTCGCCACATGCGGGCTTTCCCCGAATGTGACGGACATATTGCGACAAAAATTTGCAGACGGCGCGCAGCAGTCCATAACTTTTTTCGACAAAGCCACGGGCCTTTTCATCGCCACAACGCCTGTTGAACGTTTTGGCTGGCGCATGGTTTCCTTTGTTCCGCAGCAAGCAGGCAATGCGGCAGCTTCAAAACAGTCGCTCATCACCAATGAGCTTGTCTGGCGGCTGGTCATTCTGGCTGGCATCATCCTCACATTCCTGCTGTTGCTCGAGCGCAACTCCTCTCGCAAGCTGCGCCGCCAGCAGGAGGATTACCGCTCCATTATCACCAGCATGTCCGGCGGGGTGCTCAAATTTTTCAGCCCTGATGGCACATTCCTTTTTGTCAGCCCCAATTATGTAAAAATGCTCGGATTTACCGAGGCGGAATTTAAAAAAACATACGGCAACAGCTTTTCTGCCACAGTATATGAGCAAGACCGCGAATCCACGCTGCGCACCATGCGCAAGCAGATGAAAAACAGCCAGCCCATAGACGTGGAATACCGCACCCGCACCAAGAACGGAGCATTGATCTGGCTGTACCACAAAGGGTCCGTGGTCAACATTGAGCACGGCCGATCGTACATACAAAGCATTGTCTTTGACATTACCCGCAATAAAGAAGCGGCGCTTTCCAAACGCATATCCGATGAGCGTTACCAGTTTATTCTGGAACAGCACGACATCAACATATTTGAACAAAATCTGGTCAATGGCTATTTTTCATGTTCGGCCCAATGGCTGCACACCTTCGGAGCTGTTTTCAATATCCTCGAGAACGACCCGGCCATCCCGCTGTTTCCTGACGATCAGGAACGCCTGGTGGCTTTTCAAAAAGAAGTGCGCCTTGCGCCGCATCAGTATAAATGCACCCTTGAAGCGCGTTTGCGTGATGCCGAGGGGGAATACCGCTGGTTTCGCATCGAGGCCTCCAACATAGCCAATACCCAGGGTTCCCCCATCTACTCCATTGGCATTATTACTGATATCGACAAGCAAAAATCTCTGGAGCTGCAATTACGCACCCAGGCCACACGCGACAGCGGCACCGGAATGCGCAACAAGATGTCTACGGAGAAGGCAGTATCCCAATTTCTGGAAACGCACGAATCCCCTCTGCCGCAATTCTATGCCATGTTCATGGTTGATTTTGACAATTTCAAAGGCGTCAATGACCGTTTCGGCCATGCCATGGGCGACAAGGCCCTCTTTGACATGGCCCAGATCATCCGCCGCAATTTCCGTGGCGTGGACATTGTGGGACGCATCGGCGGCGATGAATTTCTGGTTTTCTGTACAGAAAAGATGTCGCTGCACGGAATACGCGAGCGCGCCCACATACTAGTGGAACAACTGCACACCCAGTGCTGCGACCAGCACTCATGCCTCACCCTGACCGCCAGCGTTGGCGTGGCGTGCAGCCCACGGGACGGCACAACCTATGCCGAACTGTTCAATAAGGCAGACAAGGCCACCTATGCGGCAAAAAAACTGGGCAGAAACAGATGCGTGTTCTATAAAGAGATGAATGGCGATGCCCAGCAGGGCGACCCTCTGCAATAACACTCTTCGCCCCCTTTGCCCCGCCTGATAAAAACTGCCGCGCCCCGTATCAAACACGGAGCGCGGCAGAACTACGCTTTCAGCCCATAAAGAACGCTAAAACTCCTAGGCCCAGAGAATATTGTCCGTTTCCAGCGGCGAAGCCTGCGCCGGATGCACGGGCATGATGCGTACACCATATCTGTAGTGGCCGCTGAACGAAGGGATGTAGCTTGCGGTATAGCGCATGCCGTCCTGTCCGTTTTCTCCTGATCTCGGTTCAAGCCGCAATATTTCCGGCTTGTCGCGGAAGCTGCCGTTAATGAGCGCCTGCCCGATCACAAGTTGCACCAGTATCTCCTGCGGCTTCATTTCGCCAAGATGCATGCGCAGTTGCACACTCACGGGTTCGCCGCAGATCATGGTGTTGTTTTCCACCCCGCTGATGGTCAGTTCGTCCACCTTGACCGTGCCAAAACGCGCGGGCAAATCACTCTGCCATGCTGCAAGGGCGCGGCAGGCCTCCCAGTTGTTGTCGCGCAGCATGTTGCGCCTGCGCGCTGCCCGCAGATAAAACTGACGTATATAATCGTTGAGCATGCGGTTGCTGCTGTACATGGCCGTGAGACTTTTGAGCGAACGCTTGGCCGTGGCAATCCATTCCAGGGGCAGTCCTTCTGCATCGCGCTCAAAATACAGGGGGACAACGGCGTTCTCCAGCAGTGAATACAGATCCTCTGCATCGGCGTAGTCATTCTGCTCGCTGCTGGGCAGTTCTGTGGAAACAACCGGGCCAATGGTCCAGCCGTTCTGGCGGTTGTAGCCCTCGCACCACCAGCCGTCAGAAATACTCAGATTGATGCCGCCGTTGACGGGCAGTTTCATCCCGCTGGTGCCTGAGGCCTCGTGCGGCCTGCGCGGCGTATTGAGCCAGACATCGCAGCCCTGCGCCATAATGCGCGATACAGCCAGACTGTAGTTTTCCACAAAGAATATGCGGCCCAGAAAGCGCTCGTCGCGGCACATGCGCAGCACTTCCTGAATCATGTTGATGCCCGCCTCGTCCGCTGGATGCGCCTTGCCGGAAAATACCAGCACCACAGGCCGATTGGTATTGCTGAGGATGCGGGCCAGCCTGTCCAGATCTGCAAAAATCAGCGTGGCGCGCTTGTAGGGGGCGAATCTGCGGGCAAAGCCGATAATGAGGGTATCGGGTTTGAGCATGGATTCCATGCGCTTGCGTTCATCCGATGACAGATGAAACTTCTGGATAAATTCCGGAATCCGGCGGCGCAGGTCATCAAGCAGGGCTTCCTTCTGGTGCATGCGGGCCGCCCAGAAGGCCTCGTCAGGAATTTGGTCCACCTTGTCCCATACGCCGGAACCGGGAGGCGACTGCATCCAGCCAGAACCAAGATACTGGTGCAGCAGTTCATGCATCCAGCTCCCCACATAGGACGGCACGTGAATACCGTTGGTAACGTGCCCGATGGGCGTTTCCGCCACGGGCAGGCTTTTCCAGAGGTTGTTCCACATGTGGCGCGAAACAACACCGTGCAGGCGGCTCACACCGTTGGCCCAGCACGAATGCCGCAAAGCAAGCACCGTCATTTCAAATGAACTGCTGTTGCCGCCCTCTATCTGCCCAAGCTGCACAAACTGCTGCCAGGACAAACCAAGGTTGGCGGCGATTCCGCTGAAATACCGTTCCATCAGCTCCAGAGAAAACGATTCGTTGCCAGCGGGCACGGGCGTGTGCGTGGTAAACACCGTATTGGAGCGCACCCGCACAGTTGCCTCGGCATAGTTCATGCCCATGCTCAGGCATTCCTGAAGGCGTTCCATGGCCATAAAGGCCGAATGCCCTTCATTCATATGAAAAACGCTGGGCATTATACGCATCGTTCGCAGCAGCCGCATGCCGCCCATGCCCAGCAGCATTTCCTGCAGCAGGCGTACCTCTCGGTTGGCCTCATAGAGCTTGTCGGTAATGCGGCGGTCTTCGTCAGTGTTGCGGCGGGTGTCCGTATCCATGAGGTACAGGGTTATGCGCCCCACGGCCAGTTTCCACACCCTTGCAAACAACAGACGGCCCGGCAGTTCAAGCTGCACATAGACCGGCTGATTGTCCGCATCGTACAACATCGAAATGGGCATGAGGCCGAAGTTGTTGACGGGATACTGGGCCACCTGCCGTCCATCGGCATCTATATCCTGCCGGAAATAGCCGTTTTTGTATAAAAGCCCAACGCCCACAAGGGGGATAGCCATATCCGAGGCAGACTTGAGGTGATCGCCAGAGAGGACGCCAAGCCCGCCGGAATAAATGGGGATGGATTCACTCAGGCCGTATTCTGTAGAAAAATAGGCAATGGGGGCTTCTGGCGTCACATCCGTGCTGAGCGAGCGGATGGGTTCGGCCATGTAGGCATCGAACTTGGCGACGACCTCACGGTAAAGATTCATGTAGTCTTCGTTTTCCAGCAGATCGCGGAAGCGCTCCGGATCGGCCTGCTCCAGCACCCTGAGAGGATTACGCCAGCTTTCCCAATGGGAAGGGCTCAGGGCCATGAACAGGGCCTTGGCCTTGTCGTGCCAGCACCACCACACATTGCGGGCAATGTCGCGCAGGCGGGAAAGCTCTTTCGGCACCTCGGCAACGGCCATGATGGGCCGCAAAAATGGCGTGGCGGAACACGATGTGGAAAGCACCCTCGCCAGAGCCGCATGCCCGCAATCGCAGTTAATCCGGGTGGAGGCCTTTTTGAAGGCTATTTCAAAGGCCCTGACATAGTTTTCAAAAAAGAACTGCCACGATGATTTTTCCGCCAGCGCACGCGCCTCCGCGCGCCATTGGGGCAAATCATCCACTGCGCAGGTGGCGGCGCGGATCAGATGCTCGTGCAGCACTGTGGCGCTTTGCTCAAAATTCATACCCCGGCGGGGCATGACGCACACGCCCTTGGGCGTAACGGCTCCCTCCTGCAACTGCGTGCGCGCCCACATGCCAAAACCTGAAAGGTCTGTAGTAATGGTGGGCACGGCCCAGGCCGCGCTTTCCTGCGGCGTATACCCCCACGGCTCGTACCAGGAGGGGAAGCAACCCACATCGCAGGCCGACATGACATCATCGTAGGGCATATTCAAAAAGCCGTCTTCCCCATTGAGCATGGCTGGCACAAAGATGACCTTGACCCTGTTTTCCGGCCTGTTGTTCAGACCCAACCGATGGCAGGCATTGAGAATCGGATCCTGCGGCGCGTTCCAGGCGAAATGCGTGCAGATAAAGGGCAGGCCGTTGTCGTTGGCCTCGGGGTCGCCAGAAACCGCAGCGGTATTAACGCCCGTATGCCCACCCATGACAAGGCACAGGGCCAGAATGGAAGCGTCCGTGCCCGCGAGGCTCTGCTCAAGCTTGGCCAGGGCATCAAGGAAGATGTCCACGCCCTTGTTGTGCATTTCATATCGGCCGGAAATGGCGAAAATGCGTGTGTTGGCTGGCAGTTCGCAACGCAGAAAGCGGCTGGAGGCCTCCACTATGCGCGCACGGTGTTCCGCCGGGCGGGAGCGGTCTACGGAATAATCGGGGATAACCCGCATATCCAGACCGTTGGTGGTGATGACATCGGGCTGCCGCCCCAGCAGCACCGCGGATTCTTCCCCGGTGATGGGGCTGACGGTGGTGAACACGTCCGCCTCGCGGGCGCTGGCCCCCTCAAGAGACCACTTGGCCGTGATATTCAGGGCTGCGGCTTCGTTGGCAGGATTGATGCTGCGCAGGTTGGAATAGATATCCCGCCCGGTCCCTGCCATGGCCCGCCCGAGCATGGTGGCGTGGGTGGTGAACACAGTGCCTATGCCGGGAGAAAGCCTTTTGAGCGAAAGCAGGCCCGCGCCGCACATCCATTCGTGGAACAGGGCAACGCTGCGTCCCTCAAGGGGTTCCACCCGGCTTTCATGAATGGCCGCAATAACCGCACTGCAGGCTGTTGCGAACATGACGGGTTCAATATAGTCCCATCCGCCGGAAAGCGAATCCACACCGTAATTTTTCCACAGATCATACAAAAGCTGGTTGCTGGAATATCTCTTGGAAAAATCCACCAGGATGGCCTTGGGGCGACCGGGAATATTCCAGCGGCCCATACGGCATTTGAGATCCTTTGTAGCAAATGCCAGACGGAGCGAATCCCAGATATTCTCGTCTGTTTCTTCAAAACCCACATTCTCCGCCAGGGACGGGCCAAGGAGAAAATAGTCCTCGCCAAACTGCTCTACAGCCTGAAGTGCCTTGCTGCTGACCACAGAGTAGATGCCCCCCACCTTGTTGCAGACTTCCCAACTGACCTCAAACAACGTGACGGTGGTGTTATCGAAATTCATGCTTTCTCCTTATGGAAAGGCCGATTGGCTTAAACGGACGCATTAGTGCCGGAACGGAGGCTGTTCTTGCGTGCCCTGCGGGGCTTGAGTTCCTTGCCTGCCAGTTCTGCGGCTTCAAGACGCAGCTCAAAATCTGCCAGCACATTCATATAGGTGATGTAGGCATCATAGGGGCTGTCAAAGGGGCTGGGCCTGTCCTGCCGAGGGCCGGAAAACCACTTGGTGGACATATGCCGGAAATGGTCGGCGGTTTGCAGGCGCTCATAGTCGTGCAGCAGCATCTTGTCGCCGCTGGCGCTCACCCGGGCAGCCAGGCTGTAAAGCGTATGGATGGCGTCTTTCTGCATGTCGTTGCCAAGCCACGAGGTCAGGTCATGGCCGCTTTCTTCCCACGACACGAACTGGGGCACATCCACCTCTCCGGCGGGGGCGCGCTTTCCGGCAATGGAGCCGGGCGTGGCAAACCTGAAGCGGTTGTCGCGCAGCAGGGCCTCGGGCAGGGCCGACATAAAATCGAAGATGCCCGAATCCTGCCCGTGACGCAGACCAAATACATGAAAATCATTGTAAATATTGATTACATCCGCCTTGTCGCCCAGGCTGTGGCACCACGAGGCGAACTTGTCTGCAGTAAGCGGCCAGTCGCTCCAGCCCCTGTCGCCAAAGCGCAGGCCCATGTCGTCAGAAAGGGC
Source organism: Desulfovibrio desulfuricans (assembly GCF_024460775.1). NCBI lineage: Bacteria > Pseudomonadati > Thermodesulfobacteriota > Desulfovibrionia > Desulfovibrionales > Desulfovibrionaceae > Desulfovibrio > Desulfovibrio desulfuricans. Next base: position 36,413 of record NZ_JANFYZ010000012.1, read on the forward strand.
CGTATTGCGCAGCAAAAGATTCATCTTGGGGCCGGAAACCGGGCGGTACACCCAGTTGGGGCTGCGCCAGCCAAGCACCTGATCCGCACCCTCGGCCAGCGCGGTTTTAAAACCAAGCTGTTGCAAGGCGGCGGCAAGGTCATTGTTGAACACGCATTCCGTATGCATGAAGGTGGTAGGCTTTTTGCCAAACAGTTTTTTGATGCGCGCACTTTGCGCCTTGACCTGCCTGTCAAATTCCTCGCGTGAATACAAAAAGGCCAGCGAATGCGCCGAAGTTTCGGCGACAAATTCCACGCAGCCCGTAGCCGCGAGAGCGCACAGGCTTTCTGTGACTTCAGGGGTGTACTGCTCAAAAAGATCCAGAGCGGTGCCCGAAACGCACAGCGATACCGCAAACGCGCCTTCATGACGGCGCACAAGCCTGAGCAGCATTTCTGCGGCTGGCAGATAACACAGGCGCGCCGCGCGCAGCATGGTTTCGCAATTGCGGTCATCGTCTTCGTAAACGGAGCTCTGCCCCATATCGAAAACCGTGTAGCGGCGGAACTGGTACGGCTCATGTATATTGAAACACAGACATAGCGCAGGCATCAGTGACCTCCAAGGACATCCCGGTAAATGGTCAGCAATTGGTCGGCGGCATTTTCCCATCTAATGGATTTCATTTCTTCGCGGCAGTTTTTCACCAGTTCGGCGGCAAGGCAGGGGTAACGCAGCACGGCGCAGATTTTGTCGGCCATGTCGCGCGTATCCCAAAAATCAGCCTTGAGGGCGTGCTCAAGCACTTCTGAAACACCCGACTGACGCGAGAGCAGCACCGGCACATCGTAAAGCATGGCCTCCAGCGGCGTTATGCCGAAAGGCTCGGAGACTGAAGGCATGACATAAAGATCGCTGAGGGCGAACATGCGGTCCACATCCTCGCCGCGCAAAAATCCGGCAAAATGGAAGCGCCGCCCCATACGCAACTGCCCTGCCCTGCGGATCAACGCCGGCAGCATGTCTCCGCTGCCAGCCATGAAAAAGCGGACATTGGGATTTTTTTGCAGCACAAGGCGGGCCGCTTCCATGAAGTACTCCGGCCCTTTCTGGAATGTCACGCGGCCGAGGAACAGAACCCGCTTTTCATGCCGTATGCGTTGCGGCACAAGATAGCAGCGCCCTGCCTCGTGCCGCGCAACGGCATTGTGCACTACCACCACCTTTTCGGGTGCCACGCCGTAGCGGTCAATGACGGTTTTTCGGGTCAGACGGCTCACGGCCACCACCACATCGGCGGCATTCAGCCCGGCGCGTTCTATGCCCGCCACCTGTTCGTTGATGTTCAGGCCGCTGCGGTCGTATTCCGTGGCATGAATATGCGCCACCAGCGGTTTGCCCGTCAGCGCCCTGGCCATCATGCCCGCAGGGTAGGTCATCCAGTCGTGCACGTGGATGACGTCAAACTGTTCCTGCACGGCAATGGCCCCGGCCAGACGGCTGTAACGCTGCACTTCGGCCATAAGGTCAGCCCCATAACCGCCGTGCAGTTCAAACGTAATTTCGCCTTCGCAGGCGGTATGGCCCGCATGCGGCGCAAAAGCGCGCGTACTCGCCGCATTGCCTGGCTCCTGACGCAGATTTTCCAGCGCTTCGGCATAGCCCTGCGGCGTGAGGTAGGGAACAAGCGGGCTTTCCACCGGCAGGCAGCGGATGCTGCTGGCCCAGAGTTCATGCCCTGCCTGCGTCATGCTTTCCGCAAGCTGGGCCGCAACCGGAGTGCCGGAGGCCCCCCGCAGGCGCAAAAAACTGTTCTGCCCGCTGCCGCCGTCCACGCGGGGCAGCACAAAGACGATCTCCGCCCCTTTTTTCGCCAGAGCCTGCGTCATGCCAAAGCATGCCGTTCCCAGGCCGCCACTGATATGGGGCGGAAATTCCCAGCCAAACATTAGCACTCGCATGGCTAAACCCTTATTCTTCACTGCCGGGCGCTGACACGCCCAGAGTCATGGTTGCCCTGCATATGCCGGTTTTGTCGCCGGATGCGGGATGGGCCAGACAATGCGCCACCCTCTGCTCCCAATGGGCGTAAACATCCGGCGCGGCCTTTTGCAGTTTTTTAAGCATGCGCAGGCACTCGGCCACGCTCCAGGCCTGGGCTGTGCAGCCGCCGGGATTGTAGGGTGGGGAACCGTCAAACACTTCTGAAATGCTGCCAAGCCCGGCTTCGCAGAGATGCTGACAAAACAGGGGCGTAACCATATCAAGCAAACCCTGAACAGCGCCGTTCATATCCCAGGCCGTGTGCAGCAGTGCATCAGCATAATGGCCCAGCAGCCAGGGCCAGACAGTGCCCTGATGGTAGGCGGCATCGCGGCTCTCGCCGTTGCCTTCGTATCTGCCTTTGTATGCGGCGGCATCAGGGGCAAGGGTGCGCAGGCCAAAAGGCGTGAGCAGCCTGTTGCGCACGCATTCCACAACCTGCGGCTGAAAATCGTCCGCAAGCACGGCATGCGGCAGGGACACGGCAAATATCTGATTGGGACGCACGCTTCGGTCGAGCTGTCCGTTGCGCCACACGTCGCCCAGATAGCCGCCCGCCTCCGTTGTCCAGAAGCGGCGCAAAAACGCATCGCGCATGGCGGCGCGCTGGCGCTCGCCCGTGAGCAGCGGCTCCTGAAATGCGGCGGCAAGGCTGTCGGCAAAGGCAAGGGTGTTGTACCAGAGGGCGTTAATTTCCACAGGGCAGCCGTGCCGGGGCGTAACCGGGCAGCCGTTTACCTGGGCATCCATCCAGGTAAGCTGGGTGTGGGCATCGCCCGCATGCAGCAGGCCCTCGGCATCCACAAAGATGCCCATGCCCGGCCCCTTGCGGTAGCCCTTGATGATGGCTTTCAGGGCGTCCCAGGCATGTTGCCGCGCCCAGGCCAGACCATCGGGAACAGCGGCCAGCACCTGTTGCAGGGCAAAGGCATACCACAGGGACGCGTCCACTGAATTGTAGGCATGCTCGCCTGACTCCGAAAACATGTTGGGCACAAGGCCGTTGCGGATATGCCGCCCCACCTCGGCCAGAACGTGCAGCCCAAACTCTTCGCGTCCGGCGTAAAAGGTCAAACCCGGCAGGCTGATGAGGGTGTCGCGCCCCCAGTCGTCAAACCAGGGATATCCGGCAATCACGGTGGCTCGGCCAGACGGCGTCGTAATGCAGAACTGGTCGCCAGCCTGCGCCAGTTGCCCGGCAAGACCGCCGCCCGCAAGGTGAGCATCGGTGCGGGCGCGGCTCTCCGTCTCCCACAGGGTGCGCAGGTTTTCACCGCAGGCTTCCGTACCAGCCGCCACATACACGTAACCGCCCTGCGGCAACGGCGGCAGAGCTATTTCAAGCGTGCCGGGCATAAAGAGGTCTTCACTGTCGTCAAAACCGCGCTCACGCTCTTCAAAATATTCCACATTGCGGCACCAATCCGGCTCGGCAAAAAAACTGGCAGCGGCATGCGGCCCGCATTTTTCGCTGGTCGCCGCGCCCTCGGCATTTGCAGCCCTCGCGCAAGCCTTGCCGGAATCCCCGGCGGCCTGAATATACAGGGGGGGCAAGCTCTCATATGGGCGAGCTGCAAAACCGCCAGCCACAAGGAGGGTATCCGTTCGCAGGGCCGGGTTTACCCGCGTGAGCGCGTGAACATTGCGGTAGGCAAGCAAAGGCTTGATGCGCAGGGTGAGCGGGGGGATATCCTCCGGCCCGCGCAGTTCATAGCGCAACAACAGCAGGCTTTTATCCCGCGCAAGCAGCACCTCGCGGCTCAGGCTCACTTCGCCCACCCGATAGGTGCTCTGCGGCCACTGATCGAGCTGGAAAGCTTCAAGATACTCGTGCCCGTTGGGATAGAGCGTGCCAGGATGCTGGCGGGTAGAAAAAAAGAATTCCCTGCCGCCGCCGCACACCGATTCCTCAAGGGCAGAGAGCAGCACATGACGGCCGTACGGCGTGTTGACGGCAAGCAGGCCGTGATATTTGCGCGTGTTGCAGCACAAAATGCTGCTGCCGGAGCAGTCGCCCCGTTCGTTGGTGAGCAGCCACTCCCGGTGCAGCGCCCTGCGCGTATTCTGGCAGGCTGCCTTGTCAAAGCTGAACCGCATACGGCCTCCTTGGCGCCCATATGGAGCGCGACGGCGAATGCTGCGGGAAGACGAAGGGCGCAATCGCCGCCTGACCGCCAGACGATGCTGGGCGGCCCAAGTTGCGGCAATGCTTGCGGAAGGGGTACGGCGGAAAGGGCGCAGAGAGAAACTGAAACAGCCGAACCTCTGACCGCGAAAACCGCAACAGAAAAACATTTAAGAAAATAAAGGTGTTCTCTGTTTTTACAGCTTTACCTTACCCCATTATTTTTTGACTGTCGAGCGCGTGCCACTTTTGTTTCCAGTTTTATCGCCTTAGCGATGCACTAAACACGACGTGCTTGTTAGCTGGCTAATATTATATGAAGAATTTGACCAATCTGAAATCATCGTGTGAGCATCGCGTTACAATCGCGCAATTTACCATGGTTGCCTGAACAGGTTCACAATGCTTTGCAGTATAAACACGGCGCATGTACTCACTACTGATTACAACTGCCGCGCAAGCTGTATGGTCATAACGCAGCCCTGCCGCCCTCGCTGGCTTGCGTCTGTTGCGCCAATGCGCGGCCCGGCTGTACTGGGGGCTTTTTCTTTCTTCATTTTTAGGGTACGCTTGTTCGTTGCTCACAATATTTGCATACCTGACGGGGGTAGTTCATGAAAGCACTTGGTCGTTGGCTTGGGGCTCTGGCCCTTACCCTGCTCGTGCCCGTTGCGGCGCTGGCTGGTGACATCAAGGTTGGCCTTATGTGCCCGCTTACGGGCAAATGGGCCTCCGAAGGCCTGGATATGAAGAACATCGTTACCCTGCTGGTTGACGATGTGAATGCCAAGGGCGGCATCAAGGGCCGCAAGGTTCAGCTGGTTGTCGAAGACGACGCGGGCGATCCGCGCACAGCCGCTCTGGCCGCGCAGAAGCTTGCTTCCGCCGGTGTTGTGGCCGTTATCGGCACGTACGGCTCCGCCGTGACCGAGGCCAGCCAGAGCATTCTGGACGAGGCGGAACTGGTGCAGATCGGCACTGGCTCCACCAGCGTGCGCCTTACGGAAAAGGGCTTGAAGCTCTTTTTCCGCACCTGCCCGCGCGACGACGCGCAGGGCAAATCTGCCGCCGAAGCCATCAAGAAGGGCGGCTACAAGGCCGTGGCCCTGCTGCACGACAATTCTTCGTATGCCAAGGGCCTGGCGGAAGAAACCAAGGCAGTGCTTGAAAAAGACGGTATGAAAGTGGTGTTTTACGATGCTCTTACCCCCGGAGAGCGCGACTACACCGCCATTCTGACCAAGCTTAAAGCTGCCAATCCCGACCTCGTGTTCTTTACCGGTTACTACCCGGAAACCGGCATGCTGTTGCGGCAGAAGAGAGAAATGGGCTGGAACGTTCCCATGATGGGCGGCGATGCCGCAAACCATCAGGATCTGGTCAAGATCGCCGGTAACGAAGCCGCCACGGGCTATTTCTTCATCAGCCCGCCGCTGCCGCAGGATATGGACACGCCTGAAGCCAAGGAATTCCTCAAGGCCTTCAAGGCCAAGTACAATACCGTGCCTGTTTCCGTGTGGGCCGTACTGGCTGGCGATGCATTCAAGGTTATTGAAGGCGCGCTTGAAGCCGGCAAGGATACCCCCAAGGAAATGGCCGCATGGCTCAAGGAACTCAAGGGCATGCCCGGTCTTTCCGGCAACCTGGGTTTTGACGCCAAGGGCGACCGCGTGGGCGAGTTCTACCGCACCTACAAGGTTGACGCCACGGGCAACTTCGTTTTGCAGCCCAAGTAATGCGGCGCGGTCATTAGCCGCGCCCATGTTGCACAGATACACGCCCGGGGCATAAACACCCCGGCGAAAAGCGCAATCCCCTTGAGGACGCGTTCATTACGGCGGGCGACCGGTATCCCGGTCGCCCGCCAAATGCCGAGTACCAACGCCGAACATTATGGAACAATTTCTCCAACAGCTTTTGAACGGCCTAGCCGTGGGCGGCATCTATGCGCTTGTGGCGCTGGGCTACACCATGGTGTACGGCGTGCTCAAGCTCATCAACTTTGCCCACGGCGACCTGTTTACCATTGGCGCCTACCTGGGGCTTACCCTGCTTGTCAGCTGCAATATGGCGGGCGCGCTCAATCCCTTTTTGGCTGTAGCCGCCGTTTTTGTCATGGTGGCCCTGCTGGTGGCGATTATTGGCTTTTTGCTTGAGCGTACGGCATATCGCCCACTGCGCAACGCCAATCGCCTTTCCGCCGTGGTTTCCGCCCTTGGCGCATCCATATTTTTCCAGAACGCGGTCATGCTGATCTACGGCGCGCGCTTCTACGTGTACCCCGACTATCTGCGCCCCGACTTTACGGTGAGGATGCTCGGCCTTGAAGTGCCCGGCGTGCGCCTGCTGGTCATCGCGGCCAGCGTTGTGCTGATGCTCGGCCTCTGGGCCTTTATCCAGCGCACGCGCACAGGCGCGGCCATTCGCGCCGTGGCCATCGACCCCGGCGCTGCGCAGCTTATGGGCATCAATGTTGACCGCATCATCTCGCTGGTCTTTCTTATCGGCCCCGGCCTTGGCGGCGCGGCTGGTCTGATGGTGGGCATCTACTACGGGCAGATCGACTTTACCATGGGCTGGTCTTACGGCCTCAAGGCCTTTACCGCCGCCATCCTGGGCGGCATCGGCAACATCCCGGGCGCCATGCTGGGCGGGCTTTTGCTCGGCGTTATCGAAGCCCTTGCCGCAGGCTACATAGCCATTGCCTGGAAGGACGCCATCGCCTTTCTGGTGCTCATTCTCATTCTGATTATCCGCCCCACCGGCATTCTGGGCGAGCGCACGGCGGACAAACTATGAAAAAACTTCCGTGCAACTTTGCCGTGTATGCGGCTGCGGGCCTCTTTTTGTGCGCGTTGCCGCTCTTTTGCAACGCCTACTGGCTTGACGTGTGCGTGAGCATTGGCCTCTACGCCCTGCTGGCCCTTTCGCTCAACGTCATTCTGGGGCAGGCGGGCATATTCCACATGGGGCACGCCGCCTTTTTTGCCGTGGGTGCCTACACCACCGCCATCCTCAACACGGTCTGCCATTGGCCCGTGCTGTGGGTTATGCCTCTCTCCGGCGCGGCGGCGGCTATCTTCGCCCTTATTGTGGCCCGCCCCATCATCCACCTGCGTGGCGACTATCTGCTGATCGTCACCATCGGCATTGTGGAAATTGTGCGCATTGCGCTTATTAACGATGTTTTCGGCCTCACAGGCGGCGCCAACGGCATTTTCGGCATCAGTCGCCCCATGTTTTTTGGCTTCAAGATCGTCAAGAGCCTGCAGTTCTATTTTCTGGTCTGGGGCATGGTGGGCGTGAGCCTGCTGCTGTTCTACGGCCTGTGGCATTCCCGCTTTGGCCGCGCGCTGAACTTCATCAAGGAAGACGATGTGGCCGCAGAAGGCTGCGGGGTCAACGTCACCCATTACAAGCTGGCGGCCTTTGTGCTGGGTGCGTTCTGGGCGGGCATGGCTGGCACGCTCTATGCCGCCAAGATGACAACCATTGCGCCGGAATCGTTCAACTTCATGGAATCCGTGATCATCTTTGCGGTGGTCATTCTTTCCGGCGGCAGCCAGCTTGGCGTGCTTATCAGCGCGTTTCTTTTCATCGGCCTGCCCGAAGTGCTGCGCGAATTTTCCAATGCGCGCATGCTCATCTTCGGCCTTGCCATGATGGTCATGATGGTCTGGCGACCCCAGGGCCTGTTGCCCCCGAGGCAGCGGCGCTACAAGGTTGCTGCGCCGCCAGCAGCCAGTGACGGGAGGCCCGCATGACCCTGCTGCGCCTTGAAGAAATGAGCAAGATGTTCGGCGGCCTGATTGCCCTGAACGATCTTACCTTTGATGTGGACGCTGGCAGCATTGTGGGGCTTATCGGCCCCAACGGCGCTGGCAAGACCACCGTGTTCAACTGCATAACCGGCAACTATACACCGGAGTCGGGCCGCATCTTTTTTGACGGCAAATCCATTGCCGGACTGCGCCCGCACAAGGTGGTGGAACTGGGCATCGCGCGCACGTTCCAGACCATCCGCCTCTTTGGCCGCCTTTCTGTGCTGGAAAACGTGCTGGCCGGACGGCACTGCCGCATGAAATCCGGTCTGATATCGTGCATGCTGCACACGCCGGGTCAGCGCGAGGAAGAAAAAGCCGCCGTTGCCCGCTGCATGGAAGAGCTGGAATTTGTGGGCCTTGCCGACCGCTATACCGAGGCCGCAGGTGGCCTTTCTTACGGCAACCAGCGCCTGCTTGAGATAGCCCGGGCACTGGCCTCCGACCCGCGCCTCGTGATTCTGGACGAACCCGCAGGCGGCATGAACGATCAGGAGACCGCCGCCCTGGTGCATACCATCCGGGCTATCCGCGACAGGGGCATCACCGTGCTGCTCATTGAGCACGACATGCGCTTGGTGATGAAGATTTGCGAAAAACTGGTGGTGCTGGAACACGGCACCATGATTGCCCAGGGCAAGCCCGAAGACGTGCGGCAGGATCCCGCCGTCATTGAGGCTTATCTGGGCGCAGACGACGAAAAGTGGTAAGCCATGTCCCTGTTGCAATTGTCTAATGTGCGCGTGCGCTACGGCAGTGTTGAAGTGCTGCACGGCATCGACCTGAGGGTGGACGAAGGCGAAATCGTCACCATTCTCGGGGCCAACGGTGCGGGCAAAAGCACCACCTTGCTCTCCATCAGCGGGCTGGTGCGCCCCTTTGAAGGTGAAATCCTCTTTGAAGGGCAAAACCTGCTGAGCATGCCGAGCCACAAGGTCGTGGGCCTTGGCATTGCCCAGTCGCCCGAAGGGCGGCGTGTTTTCGGCATCATGAGCGTTCTGGAAAATCTGCGCCTCGGGGCATTCTGCATTGAGGACAAGGCCCGCCGCGAGCGCACGCTGGAATGGATTTTTGATCTTTTTCCGCGTTTGCACGAACGCAAGGATCAACTCGCGGGTACGCTTTCCGGCGGCGAACAGCAAATGCTCGCCATAGGCCGCGCCCTCATGGCCGAGCCGCGCCTGCTGCTGCTGGATGAACCCTCGCTGGGCCTTGCCCCGCTGCTGGTGCGCTCCATCTTTGAAACCGTGCGGGCCATCAACAAAAAAGGCGTAACGGTGCTGCTGGTGGAACAAAACGCCCGTGCGGCGCTGAAACTGGCCACGCGCGGCTATGTGCTTGAAGTTGGCAGCGTGGTCATGGAAGACCGGGCCGAAAACCTCCTTGCCAATGCCAGCGTGCGCGAGGCCTATCTGGGCGGCTAGCCAGACCGGCGACTGTTTTTTTACAAGCGGCCGCAATAGCACGAGGTTCCCGCACCGCAAGCCGGCTGAAAAATTTTCCACTTCTTTTACTTGACAGAAAATTGCTTTCAACTATATTTTTCCATTCCAACGCGGCGGCCATTCCGCCGTTATTTTAGCAATACGGCGCTGCTGCGCATGGAGGTTTTGCTATGACCCCTCTGGAAAAAGCCACCAAAACCGCTGAAGGCGTGGTGGTCAACGGTTTTGTTCTTTCCCCGGTGGTTGAACAGTGTTCTGGCTGTGACCGCGTGCGCGAATTTGAAGGCGAAGAGTTCTGCTCCAGCTACCCTGTCCCTGCCAAAAAGTGGACTGCTGGCCGTTGCAACTTTGCCACGCACGTGAAGGCCTCTGTTGCCGCTGCCGCCAAGGTCAACCCTTTGAAGGCGTCCAAGCGCGCCGCCAAGGGTGGCCGCTAGGCCAACCAGGCTTACATCGGTTCCGACATGCCGCTGGCGGTCAGTTTGCGATTTTATCGCAACAGGCCGATTCAACAACGGTCATGCCGGGGCTGAAGACTTTTTCAAGGGGCTGCGCGAGCAGCCTCTTGCGCGTTGTAACGCCATACGGGAAACCCCATGTTCAAGACACTCGACACCTTGTTGCGCGGGCTGGCCGGGCGAGAAGACCGCGTTGCGGAGCTTCAGGCCGTGCTTACGGCATGCCAGGCCCTTGGCCCGGACAACGGCGGCCAGGGCGAAATGGAAAAGGTGCGCTGCATCACCAACTGGCTCAAGGCCTGCGGCGTAACCGCCCTTTCACGCGTTGACGCGCCGGATCCGCGCGTTACCGATGGTCAGCGTCCCAACCTTGTGGCCCGCATCCCCGGCAAAAGCAGCCGCACTCTGTGGCTTTTCGGGCATACGGACGTGGTGCCTCCGGGCGACCTCGCAGCCTGGACCAGCAACCCCTGGCAGGTGCGCCGCGATGGCGATTTTCTGTACGGACGCGGCGTGGAAGACAACCAGCAGGCCATAGTCAGTATGCTGCTGCTGGCGGAAGAAGTGCTCTCCCAGGGCATTACCCCCGAGCTTTCACTGGGTCTTGTTTTCATGGCTGATGAAGAAACCGGCAGTCTTTACGGCCTGGAGCATCTTCTCAACACAGCCCCGCACTTTTTTAATCCCGATGATCTCTACATCGTGCCGGACGCCGGTTCGTCCAAGGGCGATGTCATCGAGATCGCAGAAAAAAGCCAGCTCTGGCTCAAGGTGCAGACCACGGGCATCCAGTGCCACGGCTCCACGCCGCAAAAGGGCCGCAACGCATTTCTGGCAGGGGCGGACATGGCCCTCTCGTGCCACAATGCCCTGCGCTCCGCCTTTGCCGATGCCAATCCCCTGTTTGACCCGCCATATTCCACCTTTGTGCCGGGCAAACACGAAGCCAATGTGCCGAACATCAACACAGTTCCAGGCAATGATGTTTTTTACATTGACTGCCGCCTCCTGCCCCATGTGGATATGGACAGCGTGCTTGCAAAGATGCGCGAAGTGGCCGCCGAAGTGGCGGAAAAGCACACCGTGCAGATACAGGTGAGCGTGGTGCAGCGGCAGGACGCCACGGCCATACCGCAAACAGGCACCGTTGTTACAGCGCTCAAGGCCGCCATCGCCCGCATTTACGGCGTTCAGGCGCAGGCCGTGGGCATAGGCGGGGCAACCGTTGCGGCATTTTTGCGGCAAAAGGGCCTGCCCGCCGCCGTTTGGGGCTGCCTTGAAAACACCTGCCACCAACCGGACGAACGCTCATCCATCACCGCTACCATCAAGGATTCGCAGGTGTTTGCCCACATCCTCATGAACGCAGCCCATGTCTGATTCCATATTTGACTGTATTGTCGCGGGCGGCGGCCACGCTGGCAGCGAAGCCGCCGTGGCCCTGGCTCGCATGGGGCACAATGTGCTGCTCATCAGCGGCAACCTTGACCGGCTGGGCTACCTCTCGTGCAACCCCGCCATCGGCGGCCTGGCCAAGGGACACATGGTGCGCGAAATTGACGCCCTTGGCGGCATGATGGGCCTGTGGGCCGATGCTGCGGGCATACAGTTTCGCGTGCTGAACATGAGCAAGGGGCCTGCGGTGCGGGCCACACGCGCCCAGATCGACCGCGAGGCCTATCAGCGCGTGCTCAAAAAAACGCTCTACAACACGCCCGGCCTGCGCATCTGGCAGGATTCCGTGGTGGACGTGACCACCGATGACGGCCGCGTCACTGGCGTGCGCACGGCTCAGGGGCTGACCTTTGCAGCGCGCCATGTGCTGCTGACCACGGGCACCTTTCTGGACGGACGCATCCACATGGGCCTCACCAATCTGCCCGGCGGCCGCCTGGGCGATGCCCCGGCGCTGGGCCTTTCAGACAGTCTGCGCAGCCTAGGCCTGACCCTTGGCCGTCTGAAAACCGGCACCACGCCGCGTATCCTCAAATCATCCATCGACTATTCCCAGCTGGAAGAACAGCCGGGCGACACGCCGCCCCCGGGCTTCAGCTTTCACGGCCCCGGCCCGGCCCTGGAACAGGTGTCGTGCCATGTGACGTGGACAAACGAACGCGCGCACGAAATCATCCGTAGCGGTTTTGACCGCTCGCCCATGTTCACGGGCGTCATCAAGGGCACTGGCGCGCGCTACTGTCCTTCCATTGAAGACAAGGTGGCCCGTTTTCCGCACCGGGAGCGGCACCAGATATTTCTGGAGCCGGAGGGACTCAACAGCGCGGAGGTGTATGCCAACGGCATTCCCACCAGCCTGCCCCTTGATGTGCAGCTCGACATGGTTCACGCCCTCAAGGGGCTGGAAAACGCTGTGGTGCTGCGCCCCGGTTACGCCATTGAATATGACTACGCCAACCCCATCCAGCTGCGCCCCACCCTTGAAACCAAGGCCGTGCCGGGATTGTGGCTTGCAGGGCAGATCAACGGAACGTCCGGCTACGAGGAAGCCGCAGCGCAGGGCCTGTGGGCCGCGTTGAACATCTCGTGCGCCATGCGCGGTCTTGCCCCCTTTACGCCGGGGCGCGATCAGGCCTATATGGCTGTGCTTGTTGATGATCTTGTCACACTCGGCACTCAGGAACCCTACCGGATGTTCACCTCGCGCGCGGAGCACAGGCTGCTGCTGCGCGAAGACAATGCCGATACGCGGCTGACCCGGATTGGCCGTGAACTTGGCCTTGTGAGCGACGAACAGTGGCGCGCGTTTTGCATTAAACAGGAAGCCGCCGAACGTTTCAGGGGATATCTGGGCAAAAAACGCATACCCGGACACAAGTTGCCCGAGGATGCGCCCGAGGCCCAGTTGCCTGTAGGCAAAACTCTGGCAGAAGCCCTGAAACGCCCGGATGTTGACCTGGACTCGCTTGAAGCCATGCTGACCGCGACCCAACACGAAGCGCTGGCCGAAACCGGGGCTGATCTGGCGGCTGCCAGAGCTGCCGCCGGAACCGGCGCCTGTGAGAGCGTGCAGACAGAAATCAAGTATGAGGGTTATCTGGCACGTCAGCGCGAACTTATCGCGCGCTCGGCCAGGCTTGAGGCAACGGCCTTGCCCCCGCAACTCGATTATGCCAAAGTAGCTGGGTTATCCCATGAAGTGGTAGAAAAACTGGACAGGGTGCGACCTTGCAGCCTTGGGCAGGCCGGACGGATATCCGGCGTAACCCCTGCGGCGGTTGCATGCCTGGAGGTTCACCTCCACAAACTTGGATTGCTGCGCCCTGAAAAATACCCCAATGGCGCTGCTGCATCCCCGCAGTGAGGGATGACGCCACACAACTGTTGACACCGGTGAATCTATGACGGGCACCCAACTTCTTATTGTTGTCGGCATTCTGCTTGCGGCGCTTTGCGCCACGCTCGTCTCGGTCAAAGGCCGGTTGCAGAGCATGCGCCACGCGGCAAAGCGTGCGGAGATCATCCGCCGCATGCTTGAGACTGCGCAGGCGCAGAACGAAATATTCGACCTTAATGTTGAGGAACTCCACAACAGCAAGGGCATGGCCGGCACCCTCGTCAGGATACTTTCCACGCAGCTTGAGATGGAAGTTCTTTCCTATGTATCACGCGAGCTTGAAGGCACCCCGGTGGAAGTATTCTTTCGCGCCACCCTGCCCGAAGGCCCCTCCTTTTTTAAATTCCAGGCACAGATTCAGCAGGTAAAGGGCGCGTATGACAAATCGCGCCTTCTCCTTTCCATGCCCAAGGATATAGACGCCGGGCAAAAACGCCATTTCATCCGCGTTAAACCGCCCAAGGATCTGGTGCGTGTTATCGGCGTGTGGGAGATGGACCCCGCCAAGCCCATGCCCCGCAACACGGCAGAAATTGGCAGACCCCTGCTGCATTATAAATCCGGCATGGAAAACGAGCTTGTGCAGGTGGCCGACATTTCCGCCACGGGCATGGCTCTGCGCTTTCCTGCTGAATCGCTGGAAGACAAGCCAGTTGACCTCGACAAAGGTTCCCAGTTACTTTGTCTCATCATCTATCAGATGAGCAAGGAAGACCGCGTGGTCACATTCTGGTGCACCTGTGACGTGCTCAATATCCGCATGCAGAAAGAGCCCACCCCGGCCCTGGTTCTGGGAACAGAATTCAGCAACTGGGCGGTTCTGGAACAGGGCAAGGCCGATATCAACTGGTTCCACAGCACCCCCAAGAGCGGTGTTTCGCCCATTACCCAGTGGGTGATGCAGATGGATATCCAGCAGCGCAAGCTGACTGGCTAGGGCAAACTATCTTTGAATAACGTGCTGCCTGGGTCGGATTTTGAAATCATCCGCTCAAGGCAGGAAAATTCTGCCGTGGCGGTTGCACCGCAGGCAAACGCGCGCGGCGCGTAGTGAGTACGCCAACCTAGGAGGTTATTTTGGACGGCGGCACGGAAGGTCACAGTACCATCTGGTCGCGCCTGAGCAGACTGTTCGGGCACGACGATCAGGAATCTCTCGAAAAAGCCATTCTGGAAGCACGAGCCGACGGCGAGGTGGAACCCTACGAGGAATCCATGCTCCTTGGCATCCTGCGCTTCAACGATCTTCAGGTGCAGGACACCATGATCCCCCGCACCGATATAGACTGCGTTCCCGATGACATGCCGCTTCAGGAAGTGGCGCGCATCATTGTGCGTTCCGGTCATTCGCGCATTCCCGTTTACAAGGACACCCGCGACAATATCGTGGGCATTCTCCACGCCAAGGATGTTCTCAGCAGCCTGCTGGATCAGGGGGAACACGCCCCCGCAGTTTCGCGGGTCATGCGCGAGCCTTTCTTTGTGCCAGAGACCAAGTCCATCCGCACCCTGCTGCAGGAATTTCGCGCCCGCAAACAGCACATTGCCATTGCGCTTGACGAATACGGCGGCACATCCGGCCTTATCACCATCGAAGACGTGCTGGAAGAAATCGTGGGCGATATTGAAGACGAACACGATGCGCCGCGTCAGGAAGATATCCGCCCCCTCGGCGAAAATGTTTATGAACTCACTGGTCGCGCCCTGCTGGAAGACCTTGAAGATCTGGGCGTTGATCTGGATTCGGACGAGGTGGACACCATCGGCGGCTACCTGAGCATGGAGGCGGGGCACGTCCCCGGCCCTGGCGAGCGCTTTACCCTGCGAGGCTGGGCCTTTACCGTGCTTGAAGCTGACAGGAAGCTCATTATCCGCCTGCGCATGGAACCTGCTGACCACGCCGCGCCCGCTCCGGCCACGGAAGAGGAAGAAGCGGCAAAAGCATGAAGCTGTTCCGTCCTGAAGCGCCAGGGGCCACGCAGCGCGGCTGGGTTTTGTGCCTTGCTGCCGCACTAGGCCTGTGGCTGGGCTTTCCCAACGATCTTATCAGTTTCCCTCCACTGGTGCTCCTGTGGCCTGTGGCGCTGGCATTGCTTGGCCGGGAGGCCGCGAGCCGCGCCATTGCCTTGCGCATGGGCTGGATTGGCACCATTGCTGGCGGCGTGGCCGCGCTCTACTGGCTTACCCTGCCCGTGCACAACGTGGGCGGCCTGCCCTGGCTGCTGGCCGTTCCCTGCGCGCTGTTCATCGTAACCTGCATTGGCAGTGCCGGCGGCCTGTTTGCCCTCGCGGCCCACATGTTCCGCCACAGGCCCGCCTGGGTGCAGGCCGTGCTGCTTGGCCTGCTGTGGTATCTGCTTGAGGCGGTCTATGCCCTTGCCCTGGGCTTTCCCTGGCTTGACATGGCCGGGGCTTTGTCCCCCTGGCCCATACTGGTGCAGGCTGCGGACATGGTGGGCGGTTACGCCCTTACAGGCCTGTGGAGCATGGCGGCCCTGCTGTGCTGCCTTGCCTTTGTCTGCGGGCCGCGGCGCTTCTGCCCCGACCGCGCAAGCCTGATCCCCGGCCTTGTGCTCACGATTTCCCTTCTGTGCTACGGGGGCTGGCGGCTTTACGCCAACCCGATGGTCACCGAACCCAGCGGGCAGGACAGCGTGGATGTGCTCTACGTGGAAGGCAACGTTGACCAGAACCAGAAGTGGGTTCCAGCCTTTCAGCGGCAGACTGTGGATCTGTATCTGGGCCTGACGTATCAGGGCCTTGCGCAAAAACCCGATGCCCGCCCCCTCATTGTGTGGCCGGAAACAGCCATGCCTTTCTTTTTTGAGGTCAACGCCCTGCATGCCCCGCGCATTCGCGAGCTGGCGGCCCACAGCGGCAGCCCGCTGCTGTTTGGCGCGCCGGGCCTCGAGCGCCACCCCGGCAAAAAAGATCCCGATGTTTTCAACCGGGCCTTTTTGCTGAACCCCAAGGGCGATACTGTCGGATATTACGACAAGGAACACCTGGTTCCCTTTGGCGAATATCTGCCGGAATGGCTCAACTGGGGATTTCTGGAGGCATTGCTGCAAGGGGTTGGCGTGTACCAGACTGGCACGGCTGTCGCCCCGCTGCGGCAGGACAATCTTGCTCTGGGAATGCTCATCTGCTATGAGGGAATATTCCCGTGGCTTGCCCAGAACCGCGTGGCGGATGGGGCAAACATTCTTGTAGATATCAGCAATGACGGCTGGTTTGGCAACACTCCGGCGGCACGGCAGCATCTCTACCTCACTGCCCTGCGGGCCGTGGAGCAGAACCGCTGGATATTACGCGGCACCAACACGGGCATTTCTGTTGTGGTGGATCCGCGCGCCCGGCTGACCATGCAGGGAGGCCAGTTCAAGGCTCAGGCCGTCTGGGGCAAGGCAGCGCTTGTAACTGCTCCAAGCCTGTTCCACAGTATCTCGCCCTGGCTTATGCCCGGAGCTGCCATGGTATTTCTGACCCTACTGCTGCTCGGCCCCGGCGGCAGGTTTGCAAAAGACCGCGACAAAGCCGCCAGCTGTTCCTGATTTTTTTCGGCCTTGACGCAGTCAGCGCCGCGCGCACGCGGAGGTCTGATCCTCCCGGTTGCGCGGTTTTACGCCTCAGGGCATTCACCTTAACCCCCATAGTATCCACAATGTTGCAACTCAGTGATCTGCGCGCCGCATGCCAGCCCCTTTCCCAACGTTTCGCCACCCTCTGGGGGCGTCTTTGACGTTGCCGCCAGCCAGAAGCGCCTGCAGGACATCGAACACGAAATTTCCCGCCCCGGCGCATGGGACAATCCTGAAGCGCTGACCCCTGTTTTGCAGGAAAAGCGGCGTCTTGAAGAAGAAATCGAGCGTCTCAGCCGCCTCAAGACCTGCCATGACGACATGAACGAATGGCTGGCCCTGGCCTCTGAAAGCGAAGACCCCGAAGCTCTGGAATCCCTTGACCAGCAGAACCGCGACCTTGCCGCACTGCTGGACGAAACCGAGCTTGTCATGCTGCTTTCCGGCGAGGAAGACAATCAGGACGCCATCCTTGAAATCCACCCCGGCGCTGGCGGCACAGAGTCGCAGGACTGGGCCGAAATGCTGCTGCGCATGTATACCCGCTGGGCCGCGCGCCACAAGTACACAGTGGAAGAGCTGGACTACCTGCCGGGCGACGAGGCGGGCGTTAAAAGCGTTACCCTGCGCATTGCCGGACCGCATGCCTTTGGCTTTCTCAAGAGCGAGCGCGGCATCCATCGCCTTATCCGCATTTCGCCTTTCGATTCATCGGGCCGCCGCCACACCTCCTTTGCATCTGTGGACGTAATCCCCGACGTGGGCAACGATATCGAGCTGGACATCAAGGAATCCGACATCCGCGTGGATATTTTCCGCTCCAGCGGCCCCGGCGGGCAAAGCGTCAACACCACAAGTTCGGCCGTGCGCGTGACCCACATCCCCACGGGTGTTTCCGCCCAGTGCCAGAACGAAAAATCGCAGCACCACAACAAGGATACGGCCATGCGCGTTTTGCGCGCCCGCCTGTACAACATTGAACTGCAAAAACGCGATGCGGAACGACAGGCGGAATACGCCGGCAAGGACGCCATCGCTTTTGGCAGCCAGATCCGCACGTACACCTTGCAGCCCTACAGGCTGGTCAAGGATCACCGCACCGGCTCCGAAGCCGGAGATGTGGAAGGCGTTTTGAACGGTCAGATCGACCAGTTCCAACACGATTACCTGCTGCACCGACATGAGCAACAACGCTGATTTTGACGCACTTGCCAACGAGCTGCTTGCCTTGCGGCAGGCAGACGGCGCAGCTTCGCGCAGCAGCGGCGAATCTGTGCTGGTGGCCCGGCTGTTGCCGGGTTTCAACGTCAGCAGGTGGCAGGAATTTTTGCGCCGCTACCCCACCGGGCGCTGGTGCGCACTGCCTGCCAACCCCGGCCTTTTGCCGGAACTTGGCGGCGGCCCCAGCAATGCCCCTGGGCACCTTGCCCACCTGCTCATGGCCGAAATGTTTACGGTGCAGATAAACCGCGAACTGTTGCGCCTTTCCCGTACCGGGGGGGATCTGGCGGTGATTGAGGCTGTTATTTTGGACAAGACGCATCTGGACGAGGCCTCGGTACTGGCGCTGGAAACGCTGCTTGTGGACTGCCTGCGGCAGTGCCGCGAGGAATGCGATACCCTGGGCTGTACCGACCTTGGGCGCTTTGCCCTGCTCCTGCCCGGCGTCAGCGTGCTGCGCGCACGCCTGATGGCCGAACAGATACAAAAAATCTTTGCTGTCCGGGCAGCGGAAATTCCCATTGCCAGCAAGGGCAGGCATGCGGCAAAGGCCAATTGCGCCCTGGGCATAGCCTGCGCCGATCAGGGGGGCAGACCAACCCCCGAGGCCCTGTTGGGCAAGGCCGCACAGGCCACGGACGAGGCTCTGGCCCAAAAGCACGGCCACATTTGCATAGCGGGTGGCGCTGCCCTGGACGCCAGAACCACCCTTGTGCATTCCAGCGAAAAACGATTTCTCTTCTTTGAGGGAAACTGATGGCGAATACGACATTGAGCGTTGCCCTGCTGAGCGGCAAAGGCGGGGTGGGCAAAACAAACATGTCGCTCAATATAGCCTGCGCCCTGCACCAGCAGGGTTTTAAAACCCTGTTGATGGACTGCGATCTGGGTCTTGCGAATCTTGACGTGCTGCTGGGCATTACGCCGGAAGGCAACCTCCAGACGGCCCTTTTGGGCGAAGCCGATGTATCGGACGTGCTCTGCCAGATTGATGGCGAGGACTTTGCCGTGCTGCCCGCAGCATCTGGCGTGCCGGAACTGACCGAGCTGCAGCCCGACGCGCGCGACCTGCTGCTCTCCCGGCTGGAACCTGTGCTGCACAAATATGATTTTGTCTTCATGGATATAGGCGCGGGTATTTCCGGCACGGTGCAGACCTTTGCCGCCATGGCCTCGGTGCGCATCGTTGTCATCACGCCCGAACCCACATCCCTGACGGACAGCTACGCCCTCATCAAGGTGCTTAACAGCCGCTACGGCCTGCGCGACTTCATGGTGCTGGTCAATCAGGCAACCTCCCAGGCCGAGGCAAAATCTTCATTCGACAAACTTTCCGGCGCGTGCAAACATTTTCTGCACATAGAGCCTGTTTTGCTGGGGCATGTGCGCTCCGACAAAAAATTGCCAGAAGCAGTCTGCCTGCAAAAGCCGCTGATGATGCACTCTCCGGGCAGCCCCGCTGCGCTGGATTTGCAGAATATGGCCTCGCGCTTGCAGCGCATCCGGCTGGGAATGCTTGACTGGCTTGGCTCGCGCAACATTTTGCAACCTGTTCCGGTTCAGGACTAGATTTTTTGTCAAACAGTTTACCTTGTCTGGAAAAAGGTATAGGGTTGAATTACTAATAAATGCCCGACGTTGTCGCCCTGTTGGGCAAACTTGTAACGCGGTCACGGAGGCATGATGAACAAGAGCGAGCTTATCAAGGCACTGGCCGACGAAACCAACATCCCTCTGGACGACGCGTCATTGGTGGTCAACACCTTCTTTGACGCAATGAAAAAATCTCTGCTTTCCGGAGAGCGTATTGAAATACGCGGCTTCGGCAGCTTCAAAATCAAGGAGTACGAAGGCTACGCCGGCCGCAATCCTAAAACCGGCGAAAGCGTCGTTGTTGAATCGAAACGCCTGCCCTTTTTCCGAGCGGGCAAGGAATTGAAAGAATTTATCAATCAGTAAGGCTGTAACGCGCTGCCGAACCTGAGGCCCGTGCGGGGCCGCCTGCCTGCGAGGGCCAAACCTTCGCGCGGGCTTTTGTTCGCTTTTTGCAGCGCGCTGACACACAGGAGTCTGTAATGCAATTTTCAGGTGCATTGACCGCGCTTGTAACCCCGTTCAGAAACAACGCTCTGGACGAAGAAGCATACCGCGCATTTATTGAACACCAGATCAGCGAAGGCATTCACGGTCTGGTTCCCTGCGGCACCACTGGCGAATCCGCCACCCTGACCCATGAGGAACACGAAAGGGTCATCGAAATATGCATAGATCAGGTCAAGGGCCGTGTTCCGGTTCTTGCGGGCGCTGGTTCCAACAATACTATGGAAGCCATCCGCCTGACCAAGTTTGCGCAAAAGGCCGGGGCCGACGGCGCGCTGCTCATCACCCCCTATTACAACAAGCCCACCCAGGAAGGCCTGTACCAGCACTTCAAGGCCATTGCCCAGGCTGTGGACATGCCCCTGGTGCCCTACAACGTGCCGGGGCGCACGGGTTGCAATCTGCTGCCCGCCACTCTGGCCCGCATGGCGCGCGACTTCCCCAACATTGTGGGCGTCAAGGAAGCCACCGGCGACCTGGTTCAGGGCAGCCGCGTGCTTGAAAGCTGCCCCGAGAACTTCAGCGTTCTCTCCGGCGACGACTTTACCGCTCTGCCCCTCATGGCGCTTGGCGGCAAGGGTGTCATCTCCGTTACCTCCAATCTTGTGCCCGGCCGCGTGGCAGCCATGTGCAATGCCTTCAACAAGGGCGACCTCAAGGAAGCAGCGCGTATCCACCATGCGCTCTTTCCCCTGCACGATGCCCTGTTCTTTGAGAGCAATCCTATTCCGGCCAAGACAGCGCTTGCGCTCATGGGCCGCATGGAAGCGGAAATCCGCCTGCCCCTCTGCCCCATGGCCGAAGGCACCAAGCAAAAGCTCATTGAAGTGCTGCGCCAGCAGAACCTCATCTAGCCTTGCTGCAGCAGATATGACAAAGCCCCCGAACCTCTCAGGTTCGGGGGCTTTTGCGTTCAGCCTGCAACAAAAATCTGATATCAGGCGCGGTCTTCTGGGCCAGCTGTATCATCAGCCGCATCGTCCGCGTCTTCATGCATGGCGGAAACCGATGATGTGCCGGACGCGGAGTCAGCCATACCGGCTGACTGGACATCGCCAGTAGCGCGCGCGACTTCCCCGCGTTCATCACCCTTGTGCTTCACGCTTTCACCCTGGCTGATAAAATAGACCTGCTCCGCAATGTTGATGGAGCGCCGCCACACGCGCGTGAGCGAGCGGGTCACAAGTATGATGTGCATGGCCTGATAGGGATCCAGGCTGGAATCAGGGTCAGAAAGGCTTTCCATAATCTGCTGGATGATGCGCACTTCGCTTTGCACGGCCTCTTCATCGCCGCGCAGCATATGCAGGGCGTCTTGCGCATTGTTCTCGCGGAACACGCGCACGGCGCGGTCAAAAGCATCGCTGGCCTTGTAGTACATTTCGCGCACATGGGGAATCACCCCAAAGCCCGGCTTGTCCTGCATCAAAATAGCCTGCTCGGCCATGCTCACGGCCTCGTCGCCAATGCGCTCAAGGTCAACCACCATACGCAGGGCACTGACCACAAAACGCAGATCTCCGGCAACGGGCTGTGTGCGGGCAAGCAGTTGCAGGGCCATCTCGTCAATTTCATTTTCCAGAGCGTCAATGGCTGCATCGTTTTCAATGACGGATGCTGCGCGGCCCGGATCACCTGCCGCCATGGCCTTGCCGGCGTCTTCCAGGGCAATGCCCACGCTGGCGCACATGACCAGCAGCCTGGTGCGCAGTGATACGAGCAGTTGTTGCAAATAATTGGCCTGTTGCTGCATGATCGTTCTCCCGGAACAATTACGCTTGAATGTGAACTGCCCTGCGCTCTCTGCGGCGCGCTGGCAGCGCTTGAACATGACGTCCTGACGGCTGCGAGAGCAGGCGGTTAGCCAAAACGGCCTGTAATATAATCTTCCGTCTGCTTTTTGGCCGGTCTGGTGAACATGACATCCGTTGCGTTGTGTTCAATAAGCCTGCCCATGTAAAAAAATGCCGTGTAGTCAGAAACGCGGGCAGCCTGTTGCATGTTGTGCGTAACAATGATGATGGAAAGCGATTCGCGCAGTTCGCGGATGCTTTCTTCAATCTTTTGCGTGGCAATGGGATCAAGGGCGCTGGCGGGTTCGTCCATGAGCAGCACCTCCGGCTCCACAGCCAGGGCACGGGCAATGCACAAGCGCTGCTGCTGCCCGCCGGAAAGCCCAAGCGCCGGGCTTTGCAGGCGGTCTTTGACTTCTTCAAAAATGGCGGCCCTGCGCAGGGAAAGCTCCACTTTTTCGGCAATCAGGCTTTCGTCCCGCAAGCCATTGACGCGCAAGCCGTAGGCCACGTTTTCGTAAATGGTTTTGG
Source organism: Desulfovibrio desulfuricans (assembly GCF_024460775.1). NCBI lineage: Bacteria > Pseudomonadati > Thermodesulfobacteriota > Desulfovibrionia > Desulfovibrionales > Desulfovibrionaceae > Desulfovibrio > Desulfovibrio desulfuricans. Next base: position 58,865 of record NZ_JANFYZ010000012.1, read on the forward strand.
GGAAGGGATTAGGCTTTTGAAACACCATGCCCACACGGCAGCGCAACGAAACCACATCCGTATCGGGACGGTTCACGTCCTGACCATCCAGAAGGATTTCGCCTTCAACGCGCGCGCCGGGAACAAGGTCGTTCATGCGGTTAAGACAACGCAGAAAGGTTGATTTGCCACAGCCCGAGGGGCCAATCAGGGCCGTGACCCTGCGCGGCTCAAAATTCAGGCTTACTTCGTGCAGGGCCTTGTTTTGCCCGTAGTATACACTGACGTTGCGTGCCAGCAGATGCTCGTTCATGAAAGTGCCGCTCCGTAAACGGAAGATAGGGTGAAAACAAGAGCCGTGCTGCCGTCTTGCGCCGGGCTTTCCGCCCGGATGCGGCCACCGTGCCGTTCAACAATGTGCTTGCAGATGGCCAGCCCAAGACCGGTAGTTGCCTGGCCCCTGTGCCGCTCCACCTGATAAAAGCGTTCAAAAATGCGCTCCAGATCGGCCTTGGGAATACCGGGGCCGTCGTCCACCACGCGGAAAACCACATCCGGGCCGCTCACGCGCGCGCTGATGCGAACATCGCCGCCTTCCGGCGCGTAACGGCCCGCGTTTTCAATAAGGTTTCTGAAAACCTGCGCCAGATGCGGCTGGCTTGCCATCACGCGGCAATCTTCGGGGATATCCACAACTACCGAACACTTACGGCGCTCAAGCATTTCGCGGCACATGCCCGCGGCCTGCGATACTGCATCACGGGGATCCGTGGGGCTGAGTTCCAGGCTGCCTGTCTTGCCCTCCAGCCGGGCAAGGGTGAGCAGATCGTCCACCATGCGGCTCAGGCAAACCCCGTGCTTCAGAATTATTTCGCCAAAGCGGCGGCATTCGGGCGAGGCATCCAGGCTGATGAGGGTTTCGGCATAGCCCTGAATGGCCGTCAGCGGGGTACGCAGCTCATGCGACACATTGGCCACAAAATCGCGGCGCACGCGCTCCAGGCGCATAAGCTCTGTAATATCGTGGAATACCGCCACCGCGCCCACGCCTGTCTGGCCCAGATGCTCAAGGCCGCAGGGGCGGGAAATGCATACCGACATGACCTGACCGGACGAAAGCTCCAGTTGCAGATACCACTGCTCGCGATTGAGCGTTGGCTCTTCGCCAGCGGCAGCACCTTCATGCTCCGCAGAGGGAGCACCACTGTTTTGTGCGGCGTCTGCATGGCCAGCCCCAGAGCTGGGCACAGAACCTGACACAGAACCTGGCACTGGGCAGGCGGCCATGGCCGCATCCACAGCGGCCTGCAACTGCGGGGATGGAATAACCTCCACCACCTGCGCGCCCAAGGCCGATGCCGCAGCAGGAAATTCACGAGCCAATGCCCGGTTACAGCGGCGGATGCGCCCATGCGGGCCCAGCACCAGCACGCCATCGCTCATGGTTTCCAGTATGCTTTCAAGCTGTGCTGTCTGCTCCGCAGCCGTGCGGACATGATCTTCAATATTTTCGGCCATGCGGTTTACGGCTTCAGCTAGCGGGGCAAACTCCCTGCCGGGAATGCGCCGCAAACGCCGCTGAAAATTCCCCAAGGAGATGGCTTCCACCACAGAGACCATCTGTGAAAGCGAATTGCGCAACGCGCCGGAGAGCAGACCCGCAAGAATCAGCGAGAGCACCAGCGTCACAATGCCGATTCTGGTAAATACGGCCACGCGGCTTTCGATTTCCTGTTGCAGGTTGTTCAGCGGCAAGGCAATGCGCAGTAGCCGCGCATCATTTACGCGCACCGCGGCATACGCCATATCTGTACCCAGAGTTCCGCTCGAACGCACGGAATACCCCTGCCCGCCCTGCATGGCAGCCCGTACCTCCGGCCTGTCTGCATGGTTGTCGAGCTTGGAAACCGGCTGCGCGCCCGGCGCGGTGTCGGCCAGCACGTTGCCGCTGTTGTCAAGGAGCGAGAGCCGTTCCTGAGGCATTTGCAATATGGCCGCGAGTTCGCGCAGGCCTTCAGGATTCGCCCCTGTCTTGTCAAGAATAGCGGCAGACAGCGTTGTTTCGCGCAACAGTCTTTCGCGCGCCGCGTCAACCTGACTCTGCTCAAAGGAAGCTCTGCCGTAATAAACGGCGATTCCCGAAGCAATGAGCGCTGCGGCAAGCACGCTGCAAAAAATTCGTGTTCTGAAAGAAAGCATGGTTTTTCTCGCTCGTAACATGCTGTCGTGGGCAATTACATTTTGAAGATGTGCAGCCTCAAAACGATCAAACTATAACGCAGTCTACCATCAGCCAGACGCCCCGCCACCGTAGGCGCACCGCCCGGCTCCCGCCTCTGCGCCCTTATTCCTTGATGCGGTAGCCAACGCCGCGCACAGTCTCCAGCATGGGAGCCGCCTCGCCCAGCTTGGCGCGCAGCCTGCGCACATGGGTATCCACGGTTCGGGCATAGCCTTCAAAGGAATAGCCCCACACGTTGTTGAGGAGCTGCTCCCGGGTGCGGACTGATCCGGCATGCCGCAGCAGGTCTTCAAGCAGTCGGAATTCTGTAGCCGTGAGGTTCAGCAATTCGCCTTCCACTTCGGCGGAATGCGCCTCGGTGCGCAGGCGTATGCCATGCCGCTCAAGCACAGGGCTTTCAACCTTGCGCCCGCCGCGTCGTAGCACTGCCTTGACCCGCAGCATCAGCTCACGGACGCTGAAGGGTTTGACCACATAATCATCGGCACCAAGACTCAGCCCCACCACCCGGTCCACTTCTTCACCACGTGCGGTGAGCATGAGCACCGGGATGTGGGAGGTTTCAGCCTGCGCGCCAAGACGGCGGCACACTTCAAATCCATCCACACCCGGCAGCATCACATCAAGAAGCACCAGGTCGGGGGTATGCTGCCGGGCAAGGGCCAGGCCCTGTGTGCCATCGGCGGCTTCATGCACTGTGAACCCCTCGCGCTCAAGATTGAAACGCAAAAGTTCACGAATGTCGGCTTCGTCTTCAACTATCAGTATTTGCTGGCTCATATGTTTCACCTCTATGACGCAAACAGAGTACAGCGGCTTTGTGCGCCAAACTGATGGAGGGCATGTTACAATTGCGTGACGAAAAACAATTTAAACAATCTGCAACATTTCAGCATGTTAGTTGCGCATATTGCAGCTTCACGCAGTCTTCTGCGTTTCGTCATATTTTTGTAACAGAGGCGGGCAAAAAGAGAAACGTACCGGGAAACGCCCCGGCACCAACACCAGAAACCAAGGAGAAAATCCATGTCTATCGGAAAACTGCTCGCCACTGCCCTCACGGTTCTGAGCCTCAGCGCTCCTGCCATGGCTGCCCAACAGGTCGTCATCAACGGTTCCACCACGGTTCTTCCTGTGGTTCAGAAAGCTGGCGAAGCTTTCATGGCCTCCCACCCCGATGTGGAACTGAGCATTTCCGGCGGCGGTTCCGGCAACGGCATCAAGGCCCTCATTGAAAAGCAGTGCGACATCGCCATGAGCTCGCGCGACATCAAGGAAAAGGAAGTTGAAGCCGCCAAGAAAAACGGCGTGACCCCCAACCGCGTTGTTGTTGCTATTGACGCCATCGTGCCTGTGGTCAACCCCGCCAACCCGGTTGCCGCCCTCACCACTGCCCAACTGCGCGACATCTATGCCGGCAAGATCACCAACTGGAAGGAAATTGGCGGCCAGGACGGCAAGATCGTTGTCATCTCCCGCGATACGTCCTCCGGTACCTTTGAATGCTGGCAGGAACTTATCATGAAGGAAGAGCGCGTTAACCCCGCTGCTCTCATGCAGGCTTCCAACGGCGCCGTGGTGCAGGCCGTTTCCAAGAACAAGAACGCTCTGGGCTATGTTGGCCTTGGCTATCTCGACAAGTCCACCAAGGGCCTCAAGGTCAATGATGTGACCGCCACCGCCCAGACCGCCCTTTCCAAGCAGTGGCCCATCGCCCGCGAACTTTTTGTCTTCACCAACGGCACGCCTGCTGGCGGCGCCAAGGCCTTTGTGGATTACCTGCTGGATCCCGGCAAGGGCCAGAAGAACGTGCTTGAAGTGGGTTATGTGCCCCTGGGCAAGTAGGTAGACGGCTACCCGCGTTACACCCACAGCATCGGCGGAGCGGGAAGGCATGAGCCTCCCGCACCCGCCGGGGAGAAAGCGCAATGCGCTCCAGAGACATCAAGGAAAAAGCGGTGCGCGTCACCCTTACCACCATGGCAGGCAGTTCGCTGCTGGCTCTGGCTGGTATTGTCATTTTTCTCTTCATGGAAGGTCTGCCGCTTTTCAGCGAATACCCCTTCCTCAATTTTCTGTTTGGGCACCTCTGGTATCCCACTGAGGAACCGGGATTGTTCGGCATATTTCCCCTGCTGGTTGCCTCTCTGGCGGTGACGGTACTTTCATCTCTGCTGGCGGTACCCATGGGGGTACTGACAGCGGTTTACCTGACGGAAATCGCCCACCCCAACGTGCGCCGCATCATCAAGCCCTTTGTGGAGCTGCTGGCGGCATTGCCCTCGGTTGTGCTGGGCTTTCTGGGCATGGTGGTGCTTGCGCCTTTCTTGCAGGATTTTCTGGACGCGGCCACAGGGCTGAATCTGCTCAATGCCTCGCTGGTGCTGGCGCTCATGAGCGTGCCGACCATCTGCTCCGTGTCTGAAGATGCCCTGTTCGGCGTGCCGCGCGACCTGCGCGAGGCCTCGCTGGCACTGGGCGCGACACGCTGGCAGACAACAGTGCGAGTGGTTATTCCTGCCGCTCTTTCGGGCATAGGCACGGCTGTGATGCTTGGCATGTCGCGCGCCATAGGTGAAACCATGGTGGTGCTGATGGTTGCTGGCGGAGCGGGCATCATCCCCACCTCGTTGCTCGATCCGGTGCGGCCCATGCCTGCCAGTATTGCCGCCGAGATGGCGGAGGCCGCCTTCCGCAGCGAACACTACCATGCGCTTTTTGCCATTGGCATTGTGCTCTTTTTCCTGACGCTGGCCTTCAATCTGGCCGCCGGATACATAGCCGAGAAACACCGTCAGGTGGGAACCTCCAGCCTGTAAACGCACAGTGTTGCAAGGTTGCGCAGTATGACGCCAGTTCAGAACGAGGAAAAATCCATGTCAGCCACCAGCCGCCTTACCCCTGTTCCTTCCGCCGGGCCGAGCATCAAGCTAACGCCGCGCCCTCTGGAAGCAGACCTCAAACACCACGATGCAGAAGAACCGCCGCGCGAAGAAGGCGTGCGTCTGCAATTTGCCAGCGGCAAGGGCCGCGGGCAGTACCAGACCTTCATGTTCTGGCTGTTGCGCGCGATTGCCGCCTGCAACGTGCTGGCACTGCTGGCCGTATGCGCCTTTTTGCTGCAAAACGGTTTACCTGCCTTAAGCTGGTCGTTCCTGACCGAGCCCCCCCGCCAGATGATGACCCAGGGCGGCATCTTCCCCTGCATCATTGGCACGGCGATTCTTTCACTGGGTTCGCTGCTGCTGGCTTTTCCTCTGGGCGTGGCCTCCGCCGTGTACCTCAATGAATACGCCAAACGCAACGCCTTTGCCCGCTTTGTGCGGCTGGGGGTCAACAACCTCGCGGGTGTGCCTTCTGTTGTTTTTGGCCTGTTCGGGCTTTCGTTTTTTGTTACCTTCTGCGGATTTGGCGTTAGTATTGTTTCTGGCGTGCTTACCCTTGCGGTTCTGACCTTGCCGGTTATTATCGGTACAGCCGAGGAAGCGTTGCGTAACGTGCCGGACACATACCGCGAGGCCTCGCTTGCTCTGGGCGCAACCAAATCGCAGACGATTGCCCGCGTTATTTTGCCAAGTGCACTGCCCGGCATGCTCACTGGGGCCATTCTTGGTGTGGCGCGCGCCGCGGGCGAAACCGCCGCCATCATGTTTACGGCCTCAGTATTCTATATGCCCAAGGGGCCGGATTCCATATTCAGCCCGGTCATGGCGCTTCCCTACCATATGTATGTTCTTGCCACGGCAGGCACGGAAATCGACAAGACCCGCCCCCTGCAATACGGCACCGGCCTCGTGCTGCTCTTGCTGGTACTGGGCATGAACCTGCTTGCCATCATCCTGCGAGACAGGTTGCAGAAGCGTCACTAATCTCACACCCTCCCTCCTCCAAACTCCAATACCCTCTCCTTCCCTCCTCTCTGTCAGAGCCCGCGCAAGCGGGCTCTGGTCGTATTGATCCTGCCACGAGGGCTAAAGCAAGGGGCAAGCTGCTGCATGGCTGCCCATCCGGCGGGCTTGGATTCGTTCTATCCGCTGTAAAGACAAGCTGCGAGGGTGTCAGCCTTACGAAAAGGCACGCGGTCTTGCACTTCTGCCTGCTGCGATCCACAGCCGAACTGCTGCCGACAGCTTTACGCGGGGCAGACAGCCAGAGCCATCGCTCAAAGAACAGCGTTGGTGCAGACGTAAAAAGGGAGGCCCGAAGGCCTCCCTTTGAATGCGTATCAAGCCGTCCGCAGACGGTTGCGCTTGGATTAGAAGCTGTACGCGAAGACCACTTTGGCCTGGTACATGTCCTGCTTGCTGAACGAGCTGGGGGTCTGAGCCTTCTTCCAGGTGCTGTTGTCCATGCAGTTGACCATGTAGTCCAGTTCCAGGTTCATTTCCAGGTTCTGGTAGATCTTGTAGGAGTTCACGAGGTTGAATTCCAGAAGGCCGTCGTTGGTGGTCAGGTAAGGCACGGTGTTGGCGCCAAGGCCATCGGACCAGGAGTAGGCGGTCTTCATGTACTTCACCATGCTGGTGCTGTTGGTGCCGCCCCAGTAGGCCAGACGGAAGGTGTGCTTCAGGTCTTCCAGGAAGCTCATGTCCTTCAACTGGGCGCCGATGCCCCAGGTACCGGCGTAGTCAACGCCGTAGTCCTGACGCAGCCAGCCCATGTTGCCGTCGCCCATGTAGGAGGTGAAGTTGCCGGTGGGCACCAGGGAAGGCATGCGTTCGGAACCGTTCTTCACGCTGCTGTCGTCGCCGGAAGCGTACCAGCCGAACAGACCGGGGGTGGCCCAATCCATCTTGTATTCAACAAGGGCCTTGGCCAGCCAGCCCTGACGCTGAGAGCTGCCGCGCACCCATTCGTTGCTCTGGCCCTTCTGCACATCATAACGGCCCATGCCTTCAACATAGCCGTAGTTGATGTCCAGTTCGATGTTCAACGGATCAAACATGGTCACAGCCAGGGGCAGACCAGCCCAGAACATGGAACCGTAAGACTTGCTGGTGCCGCCGAGGCGCACAAAGTCCGAACCGGTGATGGACGAACCCATGGGGGCGGGCAGCAGGGTCATGGGCGGGTTGCCGTCATTGTTGTTGGCAACCTGATTGTACTCATTTTTGCCGGCGTCATAGTTGGTCAGGGTGTTCTTGCCCAGCATGCCGTACATGACCCAGGGGGTCAGGTTCACGCCGTCAAAGGTCAGGGGAGCGGTCACGCCAAACAGATCCATGTTGTCAAGATAGTTCACATGGTTGGTGCCGTGGTAACGGGCATCATCGCCATTGAAGTTATCATTGAAAGGACGAGCCCAGAAAGCGGTCATGCTGACGTTTTCGTTGAACTTGTAAGAACCGACAACAGCGGCCACGTCGGTATCAAGAATAGCGGAGCCACCGGCAACGGTGTTGGGCAGGGCAAGACCCTGGATACCCATGCGCACCTTGGCATCGGTCTGGGGGATGGCCCAGTCGATGTAGGCGTTCTTCACTTTAACCTGGTTGTTGCCGTCAGCGCCGAGGGAGCCGCCAGTGGCGCTCTGGCCCCAGGTCTGGGTGCCAATTTCAAAATACACGGTGCCGGACAGGGCTTCAGAAGCCACGGCGTCCAACTGCAAGCGCACGCGCTGCTGGGCAACAAAGCCGTCGCCGGTGTCGCCCTTGCTCTTTGTGTTGTTTTCACGGGTCGTGTTGGTCAGGCTGTTGTTGCCAGCGCTGAAGCCCATGAGCCACTGGCCCTTGGCCTTGAAATCAATGGCGCTGGCACCGGTGGCCGCGCCGAACACCAGGCCGGCGGCCAGGATAAGCGTACAGATGCGTTTCATAAATCCCTTCCTCTCTAGTTTTTCCCACAGGGTTGACACAGGCCTGCTCCAACACAGGCTGAGAAAACATACCTAGAATCATGGATGAAGGCAACCGTTTTCGTCAAAAAATTTTTACCAGACTGTCACAATGGCAGAAATATGACGCTAAAATGCCATGCAGGCAATGCCAAGACCTTCATTCTACCGATCTAAAACCACGGGCGTTGCTATACAGGAAGCCATTCACCCTGCATTCTTGGCCAAAGCTCTCTGGACGGGCTTGCCGCAAGTACGCGTTCAAATTTTTTGCAGGGCAAAAAGCCTCATCATCTTAAAGGAGGCAGGTTCACACGCAAAAGCCCACCCCTGTTCATCGCCAGCATCGCTACGGCATCATGAACAGGGGCGGGCCACGGGCTCACCCAAAAATCAGAAATTACCTGTAATTCAACTTACAGAAAATCAGGATCAGCGGCAGCCTTGCCCTCTGCCAGCATGATGCGCACATAGTGCAGGCTGTGCTCGTCAACCGGGATAATGGGAAAGGACTGCGAACAGCCAGGGCAACGCACCATGCGAGGCTCCGTTGGGCTGGCTTGCGGCACGTGCTTGCCGCAGTTGGGGCACTGATAAAAAAACAGGATTTCCATCCCGTCAGGCGCAACAGGCTGGACGGGTCGCTTGCGCTCAGCCACGGCTGGCCTCCCCTTCATTTTGTGGCGCGGCCAGATTGCGGCCGGTCATCAGTTCAGAAGGCGGCATCCCCCAAAGACCAAGAATGGTGGTGGCCACATCGGCCAGCCTGCCGTCTGCCAGAGTGCGCACCTTTCCATCCGGCTCCAGCAGAATGCAGGGAACAGGATTGGTGGTGTGGGCCGTGTGGGGCTGCCCTTCGGGCGTGAGCATTTTTTCGCAGTTGCCGTGGTCGGCAATGACAATCATACGGCCCTTGCGGGCCTCCACTGCGGCGACCATGCGCCCCAGGCAGGCGTCAACCACTTCGCAGGCGTTGACCGCAGCCTGAAGAATGCCCGTATGGCCCACCATGTCGCCATTGGCGAGATTGCAGACCACAAGATCGTACACGCCGGAATTCCAGGCTTCCACAAACTTGTCCGTCACTTCAACGGCGCTCATGGAGGGCTTTTGATCGTAGGTTTTCACCTCGCGGGGGGACGGCACAAGAATGCGATCCTCACCAGCAAAAGGCTCTTCAAGCCCGCCATTGAAAAAATAGGTGACGTGCGCGTATTTTTCCGTCTCCGCCAGGCGCAGCTGCTTCAGCCCTTGCCGGGAAACCACCTCGCCAAGCCCCATGCTCACGGCCTCCTTGGGAAAGGCCACGGGTATATTGAAGCTTGATTCATAGGCGGTCATGGAAGCAACCCCGGCCAGAGCCGGAACGCGGCCACGGTCAAAACCGTCAAACCCCGGCTGAATAAAAGCCTGGGTAAACTGGCGCATGCGGTCTGCGCGGAAGTTGAACAGGAACAGACCGTCGCCATCGGCCATACCGGCATCATCGCCCACAGCAAAACACAGGGGTTTGATGAACTCGTCCGTGATGCCAGCCGCGTAAGAGGCTTCAATGGCCGCTACGGGCGCAAGTGTGGTTGCAGGGATGCCGTGAACGATCACTTCCCATGCTTCCGCAAGGCGCTCCCAGTGCTTGTCGCGATCCATGGCAAAAAAACGGCCCACCATGCTGGCGACGCGCGTCTTGGGTTGCCCTTCAATGCTCTTTTGCAGTGCGCGCATGAAATCCACGCCGCTGTGCGGGTCGCGGTCGCGCCCATCCATGAGGCAGTGGATGCGCACAGGCACCCCTGCCTTATGGGCCATGCCGCACAGGGCTTCAAGATGATGGATGTGACTGTGCACACCGCCATCAGAAAGCAGCCCCGCCAGATGCAGCTTGCCGCCGCTCTTGCGAATTGATTCAAGCAGCCCGTTGAGTACCGGATTGGCGGCAAAGCTGCCGTCTTCCAGCGCCACGTCGATGCGGGTCATGTCCTGATACACCACGCGGCCTGCGCCGATATTCAGATGCCCCACCTCGGAATTGCCCATGTAGCCGCGCGGCAGCCCCACATCGCGCCCGGAGGCCGCCAGTTGGGAATGCGGGCAGCGCGCGACGAGCGCATCCATATTGGGTGTGGCTGCAATATAGGGCGCGTTGCCGGGCCCCGGCTCGGCAATCCCCCAGCCATCAAGAATCAGCAAGAGCGTGGGCGTCATGATTATTCCCCGCTTCGGGCTTCGGCCAGTGATGCAGCCTTGCCCCACAGGGCTTCAAGGCCGTAAAGCTCGCGCACCGGCTCCAGAAAGACGTTGACGACAATGTCGTTCATGTCCACCAGAATCCACTGGCCGGCGGTGTAGCCTTCCATACGCAGATATTCAAAATTGCGCTGGCGGCAAAGTTCGCCCACGCCATCGGCGAGGCTCTGTGCGTGGCGCACCGAACCAGCGCTGGCAATGACCAGAGCCTCGGCAAAGCCGCCCTGCCCGGCCATATCTATGCTGACCACGCGCGCGGCCTTGTGCTCTTCAAGCCAGGTGACCACGTCCGCCAGCTTTTCTTCCAGTGGGACATCCGAATAACGCTTGGGGGCAGTGCCCCCTGCAGGTGAAGAAGGAGTGTTGTTTTCCATACCCCTGCACATAACGTAAAGACGGGGCAAGAGCAATGGCGCTGCAAGCCGCCAGCGCGCTGAAACGGGCGCAAAATCGCGCCAATCCGTATTGACCGCGCCAGCGCATTGCGGCATACCCAAACGAAGCTTTTCAGGGATCAGCGTCGCGCTTTTGCGCCGCCAAACGCCAGCCGCAGAAGGAGAGGGCCGTGCTTTTCAACATCAAACAGGAAACTCTGCCACGCGAAGAAATGGAGGCGCTGCAACTGCGCCGCCTGCGTGATTTGTGCAACCGCGTCTACGCCAACGTGCCCTTTTATCGCAAACGCTTTGACGAGGTAGGCATCACCCCTGCCGACATCAAGTCGCTGGCGGATCTCAAGCTGCTGCCCTTTACGGAAAAGCAGGATCTGCGCAACCACTATCCTTATGGCCTTTTTGCGGTTCCCAAGGATCACATCGTACGCCTGCACGCCTCCAGCGGCACCACGGGCAAATCTGTTGTGGTGGGCTATACCCAGCGCGACCTTGAAACCTGGGCGGAACTGATGGCCCGCAGCCTGGCAGCCGCAGGCGTGGTGCGCTCGGACGTAGTACATGTGGCCTATGGTTACGGCCTCTTTACTGGCGGGCTTGGCGCGCACTATGGCGCAGAACGCCTTGGCGCCACTGTTGTTCCCGCTTCTGGCGGCGCGACCCGGCGTCAGGCCGGTTTGCTGCGCGATTTTGGCGCAACAGTGCTCTGCGCCACGCCGTCCTATGGCCTGCATCTGTGGGAAGCATCCATGGAAGTGGGCGTTAATTTTCGCGATCTGCCCCTGCGCGTGGGCGTTTTCGGCGCCGAGCCGTGGTCTGAAGCCATGCGCCGCGACATTGAAGACAAAATGGACATCAGCGCCATGAACATTTACGGCCTGTCCGAAATCATGGGCCCCGGCGTTGCCATGGAATGCGAAGAAGCCAAGTGCGGCATGCATTTGTGGGAAGACCACATCCTGCCCGAAATCATTGACCCCGTTACGGGCGACCAGCTCCCCCCCGGCGAAGTGGGCGAACTGGTGCTGACCACGCTGACCAAGGAAGGCATCCCCATGTTGCGCTACCGCACGCGCGACCTCACCAGCCTTGATTACACCCCCTGCCGGTGCGGCCGCACCCACGTGCGTATTTCGCGCCTCCAGGGCCGCAGCGACGACATGCTCATCATCCGCGGCGTCAACGTGTTCCCGCAGCAGATTGAGGGCATCCTGATGGAAAGCGAAGGGCTTTCCCCCAACTATCAGATCATCGTGGACCGCGTGCACAACCTTGATACGCTTGAAGTGCGCGTTGAAATGAACGAGAATCTCTTTGCCGATGAAATCCGCAAGCTGCAAATGCTGGAAGGCCGCCTGCAAAAGACCATCAAGGAATACCTGGGCGTCTCCGCCAAGGTACGCCTGATGGAACCCCGCTCCATTGAGCGCTCCGAGGGCAAGGCCAAGCGTATTGTGGATAACCGCAAGGATTAGGCTACCGGCCAAGAGAAATATACGGCCTGCGTGCGCGCCTAAACGCGGCACGTGAGGCATGAGTAGGGGCCATCGGCACTGCCGATGGCCCTGATTGCAAAGAAGGGGCACAGTCTCGGCGGATGACAGTTGGATATTTTATTCGTCATTTCAAACAATTAACAAATTTGTCAAAAAAGCGGCGAAAAAAAGTCCAGCAATGCTTGACACCTCAGCCTAGTCCGCGTAGAACGTTTTCTCGCTGAGCGGGAGTAACTCAGTGGTAGAGTGCAACCTTGCCAAGGTTGAAGTCGCGGGTTCAAATCCCGTCTCCCGCTCCATTTTTTTTGCTGGCGGCATAGCCAAGTGGTAAGGCAGAGGTCTGCAAAACCTCCATCTCCAGTTCAAATCTGGATGCCGCCTCCAACAGCATCCTTTACGCTTCGCCGTTTCGCATACCATGCGGGAGTAACTCAGTGGTAGAGTGCAACCTTGCCAAGGTTGAAGTCGCGGGTTC